>NZ_AJXD01000042.1:0-15660 GCF_000264725.1 Acinetobacter sp. HA
AAAATAGACTAGGTAATAAAAAACCGCTGCCTCGGCAGCGGTTTTTTTATTTGAAGATATTATGGTAATTGCTTGATTGGACTACCACCCAGCGCCTGCAGCAAAGTGACATAAGCGTTGTATTGATTTTGACGCGTTTGTACCAGACTGAGGCGCGCATTACGTGTGGTTTCCTGCGCATCAAGTAAGTTCTTCAAGGCAACTGCACCATTACGATAACGTACTTCAGTCAAACGTTCTGTTTTCTCTGCCAGCTCGACATTGCGACGCTGTAGCTCGACCTGTTTCGTCAGCTCAGTACGATTTGACAGGGCATTTTCTACATCGGCAAAAGCTTCATAAATGGTTTGGCGATATTGCAGAATTGCTTTTTCATATTCCAGTTCATTCACTTGTAGATCACGCTTCATGTCATTCCATTGCAGGAAGGGCAAGGTGAGACCTGCGCCCAATGTTGCAACCGGATTTTTTAGCGCATCTGACAAAGACGTGCTGGTACCAATACCCGTACTTAAGCTACCGGTCAGACTAATTGATGGATAATAGCTGGCCTTGTTAGCATCTTTATTGGCGAGCGCTTTACGTAAACGCAATTCAGCAGCATTTAAGTCTGGACGACGTGACAGCAGACTTGCAGGCAAACCCGCTGCAATCGCAGGCAAGGCGATATTCGGCAGACGTTGTGGTTCCTGAATAGAAAGCTGCTGCACCGGCATATTCATGAGGACTGCAAGTGCGGTACGTGTTTCAACGCGTTGTTGCTCGATCTGACTTAAAGTAGCTTGCTGGCTCTGGATCGCCTGCTCGGCCTGGGTCAGGTCTAAGCCAGAAACGGCACCAGCACGATATTGTACCCGTACCAAGTCATAAGTTTTCTGTGCCGTTGTCAGGTTCTGCTGTACGACATTATAGCGCTCATTTAAATAAGCCAATTGCCAGTAAAGCTGTGCAGTCGTTCCAATCAGGCTTTGCGCCGTTGCCTGCAAGGCTTGTTCAGTAGCACGAGCTTCCCAGCGGGCTGCTTCAGTCTGATTGGCGAGCTTGCCAAATAGATCCAGCTCATAACTAAGACCAGGATAACCTAGTGAAATCCCAGTAGAACGGTCCCCGTCACCATCCAGACTAAACTGACGACCAGTTGAAACACGTGCATCACCAATGCGTACACCTTGCTGGCTTTGCGTTTGTCTGGCCTGAATACGTGCCTGTTGCAGGTTAATCCCGGCTACTGCAAGGTTGCTATTGCGTGATAATACATCCTCGACAAGCGTATTCAGTTGAGGATCTTTAAATAAGGTCCACCACTGATCAGCCAGGACATCATCATAAATCTGCTTACTTAGCGCAGTATTATTCTGAAAACTGCCAGGCACAGCTATGCTTGGCTGTTCATAAGGTGTTTTTACCACAGCTGCGCATCCCACCAGTGAACTCCCGAGGAGCAGGGCACTGGCAAGTTTGGTTAAATTCATTTGCATATCAGATTCCTTATTCTCGAGAGAGGGCATCGACAGGATTCAGTCGTGCTGCATTACGCGCCGGGATAAAGCCGAACACAATACCGATCAGGCTAGAGCAGACAAAGGCTGCCACAATTGAAGTGGTCGAATATGCCATCTGGAAAGTACCTCCAGCAAAATGGGTAATGAGTTGACCAATACCGAGGGATAGCAACACACCCAAAATACCGCCTAGGATACACACCAGTACCGCTTCAATCAGGAACTGTTGCAGGATGTCACTTTGACGGGCGCCGACCGCCATACGTACCCCAATCTCCTGGGTACGTTCTGTTACTGACACCAGCATGATGTTCATCACGCCAATACCACCTACGACCAGAGAAATGACTGCAATTGCAGAAATCAGCAAGGTCATAGTCTGGGTTGTCTGCTGAATGGTTTCACGAATACTGTCCGCATTCTGGGTGAATACATCCTGCGCACCGTGGCGCTGTACCAGTAAGTTCAGGATCGCATTTTCAGCCGCGGCACTTGGGTACTCATCTTTAATACGTACAATGATCTGACGCACATTTGACTGTCCCAGCATACGGCTCATGACAGTTGAATAAGGCAGGTATACATTCAGCGTATCATTGTTGCCCATCATGCCTTTTTGCGCATCAATGACTCCAATCACTCGGGTTGGTACACTACCCAGCAAAATCACCTGTCCAACCGGATTGGTACCATCTTTGAAGAAAGTGTTTTGGGTATTGGTATCAATGACCACATCTTGAGCCTGTTCAGTCACACTTTCCTTATCAAAAGGCTGACCGGACTTAAAAGTCATGCCTCTGACATAGAAGAAGTCTTCACTGACGCCGTTGACGGTGGTTGAAGCTTCAATCTCTTTATACCGTCCAGTGACACTGCTGTTGACCGATGGACTGACACCATCAACATACGGCTGTTCTGCCAGAGCATCTGCATCCGCAGGAATCAGGGTTTTGGCTTGCGAGGACCGTGAATTATCCCCGAAGCCGCGGCCCTGGAATACAGTAATGGTGTTGGTCCCGAGACTGCTAATATTTTCCAGAATCTGTTTTTGCGAGCCGTTACCCAGCGCAACCACGGAAACCACGGAGGCAATCCCGATAATAATCCCAAGCATGGTCAGAAAGGTTCGCATGCGGTGGGCATTCATGGCGAGTAGCGCCATACGGAATGCTTCACCAAGACGATCTACCGCTGAACGCCAGCTGGAGATTTTCTTCTGTTCACTGCGTTCTAGCGTTTGCTTTGTAAAACCATCATCGACTTCAGGTACATTCTGCTGATCAGAAATAATATTACCGTCTGAAATCTCAATAATACGGGTCGCATTCTTGGCCACATTATGATCATGTGTAACCAGAATAATGGTATGACCTTTGGCATTCAGCTCGCGCAAAATGCGCATTACCTCAATACCGCTATTCTTGTCCAATGCCCCTGTTGGTTCATCGGCAAGAATAACGTCACCACCATTCATTAAGGCCCGAGCAATTGAAACACGCTGCTGCTGACCACCAGACAGCTGACTTGGGCGGTTTTCGGTTTTTTCACCTAGCCCCAAATCTGTCAGCAATTTGACAGCACGCTCATGGCGTTCAGTTGAGTCCGCACCCGCGTAAATGGCAGGCACTTCAACGTTGCCTGCAGCATTCAAGTCACCAAGAAGATGATAACGCTGGAAAATAAAGCCGAAGTATTCACGGCGTAACTGGGCCAGCTCGTCCGCTTCCAGCTCACGGGTTTCACGCCCTTTGACTTTATAGCTGCCAGCAGTGGGCTTATCCAGACAACCCAAAATGTTCATTAAGGTTGATTTACCTGAACCGGACTGACCAACAATGGCAACCAGCTCGCCGGGATAGATTTCGAGGTTAACACCCTTGAGAATCTGAACCGTACTTTCACCCGCTGGGAATTCACGAATCAGATTCTTGACCTCTAACAGAGGCTGTTGTTGTTGATTCATGCTTACATTCTCATTGGGCCGGCGCCACTACGACCACCACCGCTTCGTTTAGCACCGTCATTTGAAGTGTCTGAACCATCGGCAATGACCACTTGATCACCACGTTTCAAACCTTTAATCACTTGCGCTGTCACACGGTTATTCAAGCCGATCAGCACAGGTGTTGGTTTTGCAGTACCGTCTGCTTGTAATACGCGAACCATGGCACGTTGAGCTTTGCCTTGTTCAACCAGAGCACGTTCTACATCAGAAAGTTCCAGACGGGCAGGGCGTTCACCTTTTGCATTGTCAGCACGGCTTTCATCACGAGCAGCAGACTCTTCGCTGCGTGGACGAACCTCGCCACGTGTTTCTTGAGTGCCTTCACCACGATTTGGACGTTGTGGACGGTTAGAGGTTTGAATCGCAGCGGCTGGAATGGTCAATACATTTCGTGCTTCATCCAGCACAATATAGACTTGCGCCGTCATATCAATACGCAGTTTGCCATCTTCATTCGGTACATCGAACAAGGCGTTGTAATACACTGCAGAACTAGAAGATGAACTTGAAGTATTGGTATCGGTATTAATTGAATTCGGTGCTGGTTCTACCTGACGTAGTTTCGCATAGATTTTCTTTTCACTGTTGCCTAGGGTGGTGAAATAAACCGTTTGGCCTTCTTCAACTTTCATGACATCTGCTTCAGAAATTTCGGCTTTGATGGTCATGGTGTCAAGTTTTGCCAGCTTCACAATGGTCGGTGCACTCTGGTTTGCGTTTACGGTCTGGCCTTCTTCGGTCACAATCGCCACAATGGTACCATCCATCGGTGCCACGATTTGGGTATAGCCCAGATCTTCTTTTGCAGTGGCTAAAGTTAAACGTGACTGTTCAATCTGAGCATTAATTGCAGTAATGTCCGCTTGTGCTGTCTTATAACTTGCCAAGGCTGATTCCAGCTCTGAACGGGAAGTCGCATCCTGTGCATACATGGCTTTCTGACGGTTATATTCCGCTTCAACTTTGGCCAGATTTGCTTGTCGCACAGCAAGTTGTGCCATCTGGTTTTTAATACTGGCTTCAGCAGTTTTTAAATCATTTTCCTGACGTACAGAATCAATTTGAGCAATTAACTGACCCTGTTTAACCTGATCGCCCAGTTGCACATACATTCTTTTCACCTGACCAGAAACCTGCGCACCGACGCTGACCATTTTGGTGGCTTCCAGTACACCTGTTGCCAGTACCGAGTTTTCAATATCTCCCTGAGTCACCTCAGCAGTAATGTATTGTGTTGGCTGTTCTTCAGGTTTGAGGAAATACCACCCAGTGGCTATAAGTGCAATGGCAATGACTACTGCCATGATCAGTTTGGACGGTTTTATTTTTGGCATAGTGAACAGATTTAAGTCAGAGATATGTGAGTGATTATAAAAGCGAATTAAGGATAAATCGTGAATTTTTTTAACAAATAAGAATGATTATTATTTTATTTATCTGATGATTAAGCTATTAATGAAATAAAGTTTTGCCACACATGCTGGCAATGGCTTGCTGCACCAGATGTTCAGGGTTTTCATGCCCCAACCCTTTGATAGAAGCATCAATTCTTAATAACAGGGCTGGCCAAGCTAAAAAGGTTTGTGGGCTAAGTCGACGTAAAGCCTGTTGATATAGGCTAACTTTGGTTTTCCAGATACCGATCTGTAGCGCATTTTGTGGCTGTTCAAACAGCTGCATTAACAAACGCATTTCCTTGCTGATACTCCACAGAATTAAGCTTAATGGCTCACCAGAAGCAATCAGATATTGAAAAATTTTAATCGATTGTGCCAGATTGCCATTTAGCAAGGCATCACTCAGGTCATAGGTACTATAACGTGATTGATCTTGCAGGCAGGCATACAGATGATCCACCTGGATTACATCGATCTCAGCAAAGGTATCACTGACACGCATCAGACTATTTTTGGCTGCCAGCAGGTTATGCTCATGGTGTTGTTCCAGCCATGCCCAGGCATCATTGGCAAGTTTAATGCCGAGCTTTTCTGCCTCAACTGACAAAATTTGCTGACGGTCGCGCGGATAATTGGCTGTCAGAGAGACATTGACGCCATTGGCATCCATGACCTGGAAAAAGCTGGATTTCAGGCTGCTACTATCCTGTTTAGGCATGATGATCAGCAATAAATTGTCACTGTCTTGCTGCAAATAGCTTTTTAATAGCTTGATGCCACTAGCGTCCGGCTTGATGTTACCATGTACTTCAACCGCTAATTGAGTCGAAAACAGAGACAAACTATTTAATGCATTAAAGACATTTTTCCAGTCACTGACCGAACTGACATCATAGCGCTGACGTTCAACTTCCCGCTGTTGCCAGCTGGCACGAAAAGCATCCATCAGGTTCTGCTCAAGCAGAGGTTCCTGACCATGTAACACCCAGGCACCGCGAGCATCGGAGACACGTTTTAATGCCTGAAGGTAATCAAGTTTCATGGTTCAGTCTTATTGTGCCGGTTGAGTAGGAGTTTCAGGTTTTGCCAATGGTAGGCGATTTGATGATATCTGACGCGCAATCTGTTGTGCTACATCATCAATGAGAACCTGTTTCAGGAAAACCTGTTCCTGATCGTCAGTATTTACTGTCTCGATATCATATTGATAGGTGCGGGTCGCGACGATCGTACGCGGTTCAGTCACAGGATTACCTTGTGCATCTTCAATACGGAAAGTCACATTGAGACGTAATAATGTTTCTACCAGTTTACCGTTTAATTCCAAACGACGCGGAGTATAGTCCAGTACACGCAATACATAGGCATTTGGTGAATTTGACAATTGTACGCCGGCTGCACCCAGATAAATTGCCAGTTTTTCCTGAAGCTCCTCGGTATTGGTAGGTAAAGCCAGACTCATTACTGAATAAGCCACGGGTACTGAGCTTGGATTATTACCTTTAAGATGGAAGCCACAGCCGACTAGACCTGCACTTAGACCACAAGTTAAAACAATTGCTGCTAAACGTTTGCCCAAATGCATGCGTTGTCCTCTGTATTATTCTTTAGATAAAAGAAATGAAAAAAGTATGTCGTGATTGTATGTGCAAAGCCCGTTGACTGGCAACGGGCTTTGTTTGGGAATTGTGAAATCCTTTATAAAGTCCCTTCTCCCTCTGGGAGAAGGCTAGGATGAGGGGTTTTTAAAACTTTCTTTTTCGGGATGAGAAATATATTCCGCAAGAGGATGAGGTTAATAGATTTAATTGCCCACATCCCCCCTTGCGGAATTGTTTAAAGCAGTGCTTAAACAATTCCTCAGGATTTAAACCACCAAATTCACTAACTTATTCGGCACCACAATTTCTTTCTTGGTCGGACCCGTCAAGAATTGTTGTACTTCAGGTAATGCTTTTGCTTGCGCCAAGATGTCATCTTTAGAAGCGTCTACCGATACTTCTAATTTGCCACGAAGTTTACCGTTCACTTGAACCACGATGGTTTGGGTATTACGGATTAATGCAGACTCATCAACGCTTGGGAACTGAGCAGAAGTTAACTCAATACCAAACTGCGCCAATAGAGTTTGGCTTAAGTGTGGTGCAAATGGTGCAAGCAACGTTAAAAGCGTAATGATCGATTCACGTGCAACCGCCACGTCATTGTCATCTTTCGCTTCAAACTTGTTGTTTGCGTTCAGAAGTTCCATCATTGCTGCAATCGCAGTGTTAAATGCATGACGACGTTCGATGTCATCACCCACTTTTTGGATGGTTTCATGAGTCTTACGGCGTAAGTCTTGCGCAGCAGTTGAAAGCGATGCTTTGTCGATAGTTGCAGCAGTATTACCTTGTTCAAGGAAGCCCGTTGCCAAACGCCATACACGTTTCAAGAAGCGGTTTGCACCTTCAACACCTGCATCAGACCATTCTAAAGATTGATCTGGTGGAGCAGCAAACATCATGAATACACGTGCAGTATCTGCACCGTATTGGTCAATAATCGCTTGCGGGTCGATACCGTTGTTTTTCGACTTCGACATCTTCTCTTGACCACCAACGACAACGTCTTGACCATCTTCTTTGTATTTCGCAGAAGTGATACGACCTTTTTCGTCTTTTTCAAGCTCGATGTCCGCAGGGTTAAACCATGTTTTCTTGCCTGACTCTGCTTCACGGTAATAGGTATCAGCAAGCACCATACCTTGTGTTAAAAGGTTAGTGAATGGTTCGTTGCCTTGTACCACACCTTCATCACGCATCAATTTGTGGAAGAAACGTGCATAAAGCAAATGCAGAATCGCATGTTCAACACCACCGATGTATTGGTTGACAGGAAGCCAAGTTTGACCCGCTTCAGGTTTCACCATGCCATCTGTAAAGTCTGGAGATGCATAACGTGCATAGTACCAAGAAGATTCTACAAATGTATCTAGCGTATCAGTTTCACGACGAGCATCGCCACCACAGCTCGGGCAAGATGTTTCGTAGAATTCAGGCATTTTGTTCAGTGGATTACCTGAACCGTCTGGCACCACATCAGTTGGCAGCACAACAGGAAGTTGTTCTTCTGGCACTGGCACTTGACCACAAGTGTCACAGTTAATCATTGGAATTGGACAACCCCAATAACGCTGACGAGAGACACCCCAGTCACGTAAACGGAATTGAACTTTTACATTGGCAAGACCTTGTGGCTCAAGTTTTGCCAAGAAGGCATCAAATGCGCCTTGGAAATCTAAACCATCAAATTCACCTGAATTAACCAGTTTACCTTCTTTAGAGCCGTACCATTCTTGCCATTGAGTCGCATCAAACTCGCTATCATCAGCACCTTTGGCATCAATCACTTGCTTGATGTTTAAGCCATATTTGTTGGCAAATTCGAAGTCACGTTCATCGTGTGATGGAACTGCCATCACCGCACCTGAACCATATGACATCAATACGTAGTTGGCAATCCAAACTGGAACTTCTTCACCAGTTACAGGGTGCTTAACTGACAAACCTGTTGCCATGCCTTTCTTCTCAGCAGTGGCAAGATCCGCTTCTGCCACAGAACCCATACGGCATTCTTCAATAAATGCAGCAAGTTCAGGATTGTTTTCAGCCGCTTTTAACGCCATTGGATGTTCTGCTGCAACAGCAACATAGGTCACACCCATCAATGTGTCAGCACGTGTGGTAAATACGGTTAAACCATCTGCATAGATTTCTGGATTTGCTGAAGGGAAGGTGATTTCCATACCCTGTGAGCGACCAATCCAGTTACGTTGCATGGTCAACACTTGTTGTGGCCAACCATCTTTCAGCGTATCTAAATCGTCTAGTAATTCTTGCGCATAGTCAGTGATGCGGAAGTAGTACATTGGAATATCACGTTTTTCAACCAATGCACCTGAACGCCAGCCGCGACCATTTTCAACTTGTTCGTTGGCAAGAACTGTTTGATCCACTGGATCCCAGTTCACGGTTGAAAGCTTACGGTAGATCAGGCCTTTTTTATAAAGCTGAACGAATAACCATTGTTCCCAGCGATAGTATTCAGGTGTGCAGGTTGCGAATTCGCGATCCCAGTCAATCGATAGACCGAGTTTTTTCAACTGATTACGCATGTAATCAATGTTTTCAAACGTCCATTTTGCAGGGGCAACCTGATGCGCAATTGCTGCATTTTCCGCAGGTAGGCCAAAAGCGTCCCACCCCATTGGTTGAAGCACAGTTTCACCTTTTAAACGGTGGAAACGGCTGATCACGTCACCAATCGTATAGTTACGCACATGACCCATATGCAGTTTGCCACTAGGGTAAGGGAACATCGAGAGGATATAACGACGTGGACCTTCTACAGTGTCGGCAACTTTAAAGGCTTTCTGCGATTCCCAGTCCTGTTGGACTTGAGGCTCAATCGCACTGGCTTGGTATTCTGAGTCAATGTGAGTAGTCATATACGTAATACAAGAGAACGGTTAAAAAAATATAGGGCACAGCATAGCGCAAAATGCACTTATAGTGAATTTTGCACTCGCATTTCCCGAAGAAAAAACGACTGTCCTATTAGAGGGATGCCTTATAAAGCGACTGCACGCTTTTTAGATTGTTGCAAGGCTTCGTTCGCTTCGCGTTGCTGCTGATCTTGATTCGCTGGAGCTTGAGGCGATTGTTGCAGCTGTTCTTGAGATGCGTGCTCAGTTTGTTCAGCAGGTTCAGCACTTCTAGGAGGGGTTGGGGCTGAATTTTTCCAGCCATAAGTTTCCACTTTGCCTGCTTTTTTTGCATTTTTTGGCGGTGGTGTTTTGGTGTAATGCGTTACTCCCTTGACATCGACCCATTTATAGTATTGATTTGCCATGGTGTTTCCACTCATAAAACAGAGTAGAAGGGTGTTTGTTAACATGGCAAACAGTGAACGTCTCATGGTTATCGATCCTTTGCAGTTTCAGCATTTAGGTTGTGCATATTGTAGTCAGTTTAAATAATTAGAGGAGTATTTTTATTGACTTTTCGTAATAAATGCAGAAAAAGCTAATTGAAGAAAATATAAACAGACCAATAAGTAAATTTATTTATAAACATTAAAATCAAAAAATAGAAAAATTCATTCATTTTTTTTATATAAGGCATACTAAAATTTTATAGAAATAAATATTTATCATAATGATTTTATTAAATATTTTTGTTGAATAAAGAAGGTGCGTAAAGCTATATCTTGAATAAAAGTTTAGAAAAACAGCAAAAAACCTATAAGCTAGATGAAACAGAGTGTTTTTTGAACTTGACTTTAGAGAATGAAAACACAAGAATGCTGCAATAGTTTTATATGCCTTAGATCGATCACCCTTCGAATAAGTGTCATTTCATGCAGTGGGCGATTTCTCTAGCCGAGAAATTGAACAAAGCTAAGCAAAATATGTTTATCCCAACATGTTTTAGGTCTTGTATTGCTCGAACAGTAAAGAGACCAGATTTTTTTCCCTATTGCTATGAAAACTATGAAATTTATGTGCTATAACAGTGCAGACAGTTAATGAATGAACACTGCAAATGCCTCCCATTTGTGCAGTGAATAATATTAGGGTGAATCACGTTGGAACTTTTATCTGGTGGTGAAATGCTCGTTCGCGCATTAGCGGATGAAGGCGTTGAACATGTTTTTGGATATCCAGGCGGCGCAGTTCTACATATCTACGACGCGCTATTTCAACAAGACAAAATTAATCATTACCTCGTACGTCACGAACAAGCTGCCGGCCATATGGCAGATGCATACTCGCGCGTAACAGGTAAAACTGGTGTCGTGCTTGTGACATCAGGTCCAGGCGCAACCAATACCGTAACCCCAATTGCAACAGCTTATATGGATTCCATTCCAATGGTGATCCTGTCTGGTCAGGTTGCAAGTCACTTAATTGGTGAGGATGCGTTCCAGGAAACGGACATGGTCGGTATTTCCCGTCCGATTGTGAAGCACAGCTTCCAGGTTCGTCATGCCAGCGAAATTCCGGCAATTATCAAAAAAGCATTCTATATCGCTGCTTCTGGTCGTCCAGGTCCAGTCGTTGTTGATATTCCGAAAGATGCGACCAATCCAGCAGAGAAATTTGCTTACGAATATCCTGAAAAAGTGAAGATGCGTTCGTATCAGCCACCATACCGTGGTCATTCAGGTCAAATCCGTAAAGCGATTGACGAACTGATTCATGCTAAACGCCCGGTGATTTATTCTGGCGGTGGTGTGGTTCAAGGCAATGCTTCAGCACAATTGACTGAACTTGCACATCTGTTGGGCTTCCCAGTAACCAATACCTTGATGGGTCTTGGTGCATTCCCGGGCGATGATCCACAGTTCCTGGGCATGCTCGGTATGCACGGTACTTATGAAGCCAACATGAGCATGCACAATGCAGACGTGATTCTGTGTATCGGTGCGCGTTTCGATGACCGTGTAACCAATAATCCTGCGAAATTCTGTCCAAATGCCAAAGTCATTCACATTGATATTGACCCAGCGACGATTTCTAAAACCATCATGGCGCACATTCCAATCGTGGGTGCAGTAGAACCTGTATTAAACGAAATGCTGAACCAGCTGAAACAGATGAATGTGTCCAAGCCAAATCCTGAAGCGATTGCGGCATGGTGGAAGCAAATTGATGAATGGCGTCAAGTGAACTGCTTGAAGTTTGATCTACCGACTGATGGTTCGATGAAGCCTCAACAAGTAGTTCGTGCGCTCGACAAAGTGACCAATGGCGAAGCGATCATCACCTCTGACGTGGGTCAGCACCAGATGTTCGGCGCATTGCACTACCGCTACAAGCGTCCACGTCAATGGATCAATTCAGGTGGTTTAGGAACGATGGGCGTAGGTCTGCCATATGCAATGGCGGCTAAGCTTGCATTCCCGGATCAGCAAGTGGTGTGTATCACTGGTGAAGCATCGATCCAGATGTGTATCCAGGAGCTTTCAACCTGTAAGCAATACGGCTTGAACGTGAAAATTCTGTGCCTGAACAACCGTGCCTTGGGTATGGTAAAACAGTGGCAGGATATGAACTATGAAGGTCGTCACTCTAGCTCTTATGTAGAGTCATTGCCGGACTTTGCAAAATTGATGGAAGCTTATGGTCATGTTGGTATTCAGATTGATCATGCAGATGAGCTTGAGTCTAAGCTTGAAGAGGCGATGGCAATCAATGATAAGTGCGTATTTATTAACGTAATGGTTGATCGCTCTGAGCACGTTTATCCGATGCTTATTGCAGGTCAGTCAATGCAGGATATGTGGTTGGCAAAAGGGGAGCGCACAGCATGAGACATATCATCTCTGTACTTGTTGAAAACGAAGCAGGCGCGCTTTCCCGTTTAGTGGGTTTATTCTCACAACGTGGCTACAACATCGAAACATTAAACGTTGCGCCAACTGAAGATCCAACACTTTCTCGTTTGACATTGACCACTTATGGCGATGATCACAAGATCGAACAAATTACTAAACAGCTGAATAAATTAGTTGAAGTGGTAAAAGTAGTGGATCTGTCAGAAGGTGCGCATATTGAACGTGAACTGATGCTCATTAAAGTCAAAGCACTCGGTTCATCGCGTGATGAAATCAAACGTACTGCCGATATTTTCCGTGGTCAGATTGTTGATGTAACACCAACGACTTATACCATTCAAATTGCAGGTACAACTGAAAAGGTGGATGCGTTTATTGATGCACTTGCAGAACATACCATTTTAGAAGTGGTTCGTTCAGGTGTTTCGGGTATCGCACGCGGCGAAAAAGTACTGACAATCTAATTTTAAAGTATTTCCTCATCCTAAAAAGAAGGGGGTATCAGGCAGTGTAAATACAAGATTCACTGCCTGGTTAAACAGACAAACAAGCATTAAGCGGAGACAGCAATGCAAATTTTTTACGATAAAGACTGCGACTTATCTATCATCCAATCTAAGAAAGTAGCGATCATTGGTTATGGTTCACAAGGTCACGCGCACGCGCTTAACCTTAAAGATTCTGGTGTAGACGTAACTGTAGGTCTTCGCGCTGGTTCTACTTCTTGGAAAAAAGCTGAAAACGCTGGTCTTAAAGTTGCTGAAGTTCCTGCTGCTGTTGCTCAAGCTGACGTAGTGATGATCTTGACTCCAGACGAGTTCCAAGCACAACTTTATCGTGACGTAATCGAGCCAAACATCAAAGAAGGCGCGACTCTTGCATTTGCTCACGGTTTCTCTGTTCTTTACAACCAGGTTGTTCCACGTGCTGATCTTGACGTAATCATGGTTGCGCCTAAAGCGCCTGGTCACACTGTGCGTTCTGAATATCAACGTGGTTCAGGTGTTCCTGACCTAATCGCTATTCATCAAGATGCTTCTGGTAACGCTCGTAACGTTGCGCTTTCTTATGCATCAGGTGTTGGTGGTGGCCGTACAGGTATTATCGAAACTTCTTTCCGTGAAGAAACTGAAACTGACTTATTTGGTGAGCAAGCAGTTCTTTGTGGTGGTGCTGTTGAATTGGTTAAAATGGGCTTCGAAACTTTGGTTGAAGCTGGTTATGCGCCTGAAATGGCATACTTCGAATGTCTACACGAACTTAAATTGATAGTTGACTTAATGTTCGAAGGCGGTATCGCGGACATGAACTACTCAGTATCTAACAACGCTGAATACGGCGAATATGTAACTGGTACTGAAGTTATTAACGAACAGTCTCGTGAAGCAATGCGCAATGCACTTAAACGTATTCAATCAGGTGAATATGCGAAGATGTTCATCCAAGAAGGTGCGTTGAACTACCCATCTATGACTGCACGTCGTCGTCAAAATGCTGCTCACGGTATCGAAGTAACGGGTAACAAACTTCGTGCGATGATGCCTTGGATTCAAGCGAACAAGATTGTAGATAAAGAAAAGAACTAAGTTCTAATTTCTAAGTCTAAAAGCCCTTGTTTTTAACAGGGGCTTTTTTGATGTCTTGTAAAAACAAAACTGATTTATTTGAGTTGAACTTCATGCCTCAAATAGATGAAAACAGTGTGCTTTCACTTCTTGTGCTTCATTCAAAGCAGTGCTTTGCCTCCTTACACTTCTTACAAAACAGTGTTTTGTACTCGTTCATACCTTGGATTCAAGCAAACAAGATCGTTATAAAGCGTAAAACTAATTTCTCGGATCATTTGATTTAAAGGAAAAAACCACTCAAATTGAATGATGTTTTTATATTTTTATTTTTAGAGATGTATATTATTGGATTTTAAAATAATTGATTATTTGTTGATTATTAATTTTCTTTGATAAGTAGAAATGCGAATAATTAGATCTAAGGGTGAATTATAGAAAGTTAATAAATAAAATTAAGATAAAACAAACTATAGAAGATAGTGGCTTATATGATTCATTAATAAGTGAAAATGTTTTTTAAGTATTAATGGGTCTTAAGGAATTGGGAGTAATTAAATTTTTGATATTTAAAATGAATAATAATTTAATTATTTTAATATAAAGTTAATTAAATTATTATTTGAACTGAATTTATATCCAGTAAAATTATCATAAAATTTAAGGTTGAATAAGTTTGTATTGATGTGGGTCTAGGATTTTTAGACCATGCCTATAAGTGATAATCTACTCCCCAATAAGCATGGGAAATGCTTGTTTTTGGAGTCAACCATGACACGAAGAAAACGTCGTAATCATTCAGCAGAGTTTAAAGTTAAAGTTGCTCTCGCAGCAATTAAAGGCGACCACACACTCGCTGAACTTTCTACTCAATTCGATTTACATCAAACCAAATCATCGATTGGAAAAATCAACTGCTTGAGCAATCAGTCAATATTTTTTCACGACCAACAGCACAACAAGAACCAGAGATTGACCTCAAAGCTCTACATGCCAAGATAGGACATCAGGCATTGCAAATTGATTTTTTAGAAGGTGCGCTCAGAAAAATAGGGCAGCTGAGCGGCAAAAAATGATCGATAAGACCCATCAACTTTCGGTACGACAACAATCGCAATTGATTCAAATCAATCGCAGTACGTTGTATTACAAGCCCAAAGAGATTTCATCAACTGATTTGAGTTGGATGCGTCTAATCGATGAAATTCATCTCGACTACCCATTTATGGGCAGTCGAATGATACGAGATATGCTACAGCGTCAAGGACATCAAATAGGTCGGCGTAAAGTCCGACGTTTAATGCGCTTGATGGGAATACATGCCTTGTATCCAAAACCCAATACCAGTAAGCCTAATCTTGCACACCGTATTTTCCCATATCTGTTGAAAAACATGGTCATCGATCACTCTAATCAAGTCTGGTGTACAGATATCACGTACATTCCTATGGCTAAAGGCTTTGTCTATCTGTGTGCAATTATAGATTGGCATAGTCGTAAAGTACTGGCTCATCGAGTATCGATCAGTATGGAAACAGACTTTTGCATAGATGCGTTGCAAGAAGCAATTGTGAAATATGGTTGTCCAGAGGTATTTAATACAGACCAAGGCAGTCAATTCACAAGCGAGGCATTTTTGAATGAGTTAAAATTGCGAAATATCCGTATCAGTATGGATGGGAAAGGACGATGGATGGATAATGTGATGATTGAGCGTTTATGGCGCAGCGTGAAGCATGAGGAAGTCTATTTGAAGGCTTACGATACGGTTAAACAAGCGAAACAATCAATTGCTGAATATTTGGATTTTT
>NZ_AJXD01000043.1:0-9618 GCF_000264725.1 Acinetobacter sp. HA
TTTTTGATTTATGAAAGAGATCTAATATATAAACTCTTTAAAATCTATTTTTTAATCGTTTTTACGTTTAAGGCTTTTTATAATACCCAAAAACTATAAGTTGTATTTATAAAAAATATGATAGCTATTTAATTCAGGGGATTTATTTCGCAGTTCAAATATTTATGCATGACAGCATACATAAGTTATTTCTAAATTTATTTTTAATTGTGTTACTTAAATATTTTTAAATTTAAAAATAAAAAAGCGCCCTTTCGGACGCTTTTTTTAAAACTTGCGTTTTAACAATTAAGCTTGTAACTCGCGCGCTTTAGACATGGTTAATGCCAAATCTTCGATCATGTCTTCCTGACCACCCACCGTACCACGGCGACCAAGTTCCATCAGGATTTCACGCGCAGATACGCCATATTTCGCTTCAGCACGTTTCGCGAACAACAGGAATGAAGAGTAAACACCCGCATAACCTAAAGTAGCCGCATCACGGTCTGCACGAATTGGGTTGTGCATCATTGGAATCACAAGGTCTTCAGCAACATCTTGTACTTTGAACAAGTCAACGCCAGTGTCCATACCCATACGGTTAGCTACAGCAATAAACAGCTCAAGTGGTGTGTTACCCGCACCAGCACCAAGACCAGCAGAAGCCAAGTCTACACGTAGCGCACCTGCTTGAACAGCAGCAACCGTATTCGATACACCCATACCTAAGTTATGGTGACCGTGGAAACCTAGCTCGATGCTTGGATCCAAGTGTTGACGTAAGTGACCTACGCGGTCGATCACATCTTGAGGAAGCATGTAACCCGCAGAGTCAGTCACATAAATACAGTTTGCACCGTAAGACACCATCTTGTTTGCTTCTTCAAGCAATTTTTCAGGTGAAGCCATGTGAGCTAACATCAAGAAGCCCACTGTATCCATTTCTAATTTACGTGCAGCGGTGATGTGCTGTTCAGAACAGTCCGCTTCAGTACAATGCGTCGCCACACGAATGGTAGATACACCAATTTCATGTGCCATTTTCAAATGGTCAACCGTACCGATACCTGGTAAAAGCAATGCAGAAATTTTTGCATTCTTCATACGTGGCACAACAGCAGATAGGTATTCTTCGTCAGTTGCAGCAGCAAAACCGTAGTTCACTGATGAACCACCCAGGCCGTCACCATGCGTTACTTCAATTAAAGGTACGCCTGCATCATCAAGTGCGGTTGAAATGGCAATCATTTGCTCAACAGTGGTTTGATGGCGCTGTGGGTGCATACCATCACGCAAAGTCATATCATGAACAATAATCTTAGACATGTGGTTGCTCCTTAAGCTTCTTCTTTGTTGAATACGTGTTCAGCGAACATTTCTGCGGTACGTGCAGCTGCTGCTGTCATAATGTCTAAGTTACCTGCATATTTAGGTAAGAAGTCACCAAGACCTTCTACTTCCAGGAAGATAGAAACACGGTTACCGTCAAAAATAGGACCGTTTACTAATTTGTAACCTGGTACATATTTTTGAACCTCTTTAATCATTGCGTGTACTGATTCAGTGATCGCTGCTTGATCTGGTTCACCTTCAACTAAGCAGTGAACAGTGTCACGCATCATCAGTGGTGGCTCAGCCGGGTTAATGATGATGATCGCTTTACCTTGTTTCGCACCACCAACTTTCTCAATTGCGCCAGCAGTGGTACGGGTAAATTCATCAATGTTTTTACGTGTACCTGGACCAACAGATTTAGTCGATACAGTTGCAATGATTTCACCATATTCAACCGGTTGAACACGAGAAACCGCAGCAACCATTGGAATGGTTGCCTGACCACCACAAGTCACCATGTTGACGTTTGGCACTTCGCCAGCCGCAAGCAATGCTTCAAGGTTTACTGGTGGTACGCAGAATGGACCAATCGCAGCAGGCGTCAAGTCAATCATGAGCACACCAAGTTCATTTAACTTGCGGCTGTTTTCAGCGTGTACATAAGCAGACGTTGCATCGAATGCAATTTTGATGTCATCTTCAAGAACGTGAGGAAGAAGACCATCAACACCTTCAGCAGTAGTTTTTAAACCCATTTTCGCTGCACGCGCAAGACCTTCAGAAGTTGGGTCAATACCCACCATCCATACTGGCTCTAACCATTCGCTGCGTTGTAACTTGTAAAGCAAATCCGTACCAATATTACCTGGACCGATCATTGCACATTTAATCTTTTTCATGAATGTACTCTCAATATTCGATTATTCAGCAGCGAAAGCAGCTGTTACTGAACCAAAGCCTTCAATTTCAATGACAAATTCGTCGCCTGCATTTGCGACAACCATTGGACCAAGCGCACCAGTCAAAATGATGTCACCTGCAAGCAATGGACGGCCACGACGTACCATTTCGTCAGCCAACCAAACTGCGGCATTCAACGGGTTTGCAAGACATGCTTTACCTACGCCTTGAGACACCACTTCACCTGCGCGAGTCATGGTCATTTTGCAATTTACAAGATCAAGGTTGTCGAGTTTCACAGGACGTGAACCCAATACAAAAGCCGCTGAAGATGCGTTATCTGCAACGGTGTCGATTAAACTGATTTTCCAGTTTTCGATACGGCTATCGACCACTTCAATTGCAGGCAGTGCATAATCAGTTGCGCTGATAATGTCTGCATACGTGTGTTTTTCTTTGGTTAAATCCTGGTTAATCACCAATGCGATTTCTGCTTCAACTTTCGGCTGAATCAGAAAGCCAGCTGGAATTGCTTCACCATCGCCATAGGCCATGTCGGCAAATAACATACCGAAATCCGGCTGATCTACACCCAGTTGCGCTTGAACGACTTTAGACGTCAAACCAATTTTACGACCCACCAGACGGCGACCTTCAGACAAAGCACGCTCGGTATTCACTTCCTGAACGGCATAGGCGATATCTACGTCAGCACTTTCACCGCCAAGTTCCGGGCGAATCGGTGCAATCGCAGTTTGTGATAATTCAGCGCTACGGAGTGCTTGAGCAACTGATTCAACGACAGCAGAATTCGACATCAATGTTTCCTTAAACTGCAAAAATGAGGTTTATGCTGGAATCCAGAATAGAGCCAGACCAAAAGCAAAAAACGTTCTGCAATTTGGAAAAGTGGCGGATACTGAAAAGAGCATAAAAATAAACAGTCTAAGAATCGGAAAATTAATGAATGAATGCCAATAGTTATTTTATTTTTCGCTATAGCTAATAGCTATAAATATTTCTTATGTTAATTCATATAAAACAATAATTTGATTAATTTTAATAGAAAAATACCGAGTGAAATTCTCAACAATTTTGGTCGTTCAAATTGATCAAGTTTGCAGCTTTAGACTAAAAGATTAGATTAAATGCGCGAATTTAATTCAATGACAGACATTTAAACTGTATAAATTGTCTGTCATTTGATAAAACCCAGCATACTGAATTAAATCGCTTCCTTCCATTGGACTTTAGCCAATAAAAACTCATGTAAGCTGCTGACATCATTCACAATCGACAGCGGATTAAAATTCGCTAAAGTCTCTGACGTATGCACACCATAACTTACGCCTACACTTGGCATGACAATATTCAGCGCCATTTCCAGGTCATAAGAGGTATCCCCCACCATAATCGCTTCATGGGCATGTACACCAGTTTCTGCTAGAATTTCCTCTAACATTAATGGGTGAGGCTTAGAACGAGTTTCACTGGCAGCACGAGTCGCATGAAATAATTCCAGACTATTGGTCTGCTTTAATACACGGTCCAACCCTTTACGGCTTTTACCTGTAGCGACAGCCAGTTTAATCCCTTGATCTTTTAATGCGTATAGCATCTCAGATACACCTTCAAACCAGGCATCCTCAACAGAGTTCGCTACATAATGTTCTGAATAAGCCTGCAAAATATCCGCATGCAATTCTGGCACAGCTGGGAATAATCGTTGTGCGACTTCCGGCAGACCTAAACCGATAATGCTTTTGGCATCAGCATTGGTCAGCGGTTGATTAAATTGCTGCGCGGCAAACTGCAGGCTAGCCACAATTTGAGCAACTGAATCAAACAAAGTGCCATCCCAATCAAAAATGACCAGTTTTACAGGTGAGTTCATAAAGATTTCCTAGATTTGATTCAGCTTTTAGAGTCCTCTCCTATCAGGAGAAGAGCAGCACTGCTGCACAAGGGAGAGACGTATTAAATTAATTCATCACCACAATTGACTTCAATAAGCAGCTACTTTTCGCATAGGTATTATCTACTTTTCAAGGATGAAAAGTAGCAAAAATCCTTTGTTACTCTGATGGCATTTCCCTATGCCACAGAGTAACGGCGACATCCATGTCGCCTGTCATCTATTTAGATGAGAAACCTAGCCTCTAAATCGTCATAAATAAAGAGACATAAGAAGTTTAACTTACTCATCATCTTCCGCAGGTGTGACTACCTTATCCGCCTTTTGCGCGCGAAGCTGTGCAACCAGACTCTGCATATCTTCAGGTAAAGGTGCCTCAATGGTCGGATAACCCGGAATCTCCAGACGCATGGCATGCAAACATAAACGGCGTGGTTTTGGCCCACGATACTCCGTCTCATGACCATACTTTTCATCACCCACCAGCGGATGACCAATGCTTAAACCATGTACACGAATCTGATGGGTACGACCTGACAATGGCGATGCATAGACCAGCGTTGCATGCATGAAGCGTTCTGCTACATTCCACTGAGTTTTCGAATCCTTACCTTCTTTAGAAACACGGACACGACGTTCACCATTAGACAGCTCATAACGGTGTAAAGGTGCATCAATAAGTTGCTTATCCAGACTTACTTGCCCTTTCACGACTGCCGCATAAGTTTTTTTAATTTTATGCTCACGTAATAAATCTTGCAGGGTTTTAAGCACACTACGTTTTTTCGAGATCATCACCAGACCGGATGTATCACGGTCAATACGATGAATCAGCTCCAAGTATTTTTTACCCGTTGCAGCACGCAGACCTTCGATCAGGCCATAGGCCACACCGCTACCGCCATGTACCGCAATCCCGGAAGGTTTATTGACAACCATCAAGCCTTCATCTTCATAGATTACACGTGCCAACAGACCTTGAGCGACCTTGTCAGAAACCGGTGCAGCAGATTCATCTTTTTGTTCATAACGTATTGGTGCCACACGGATTTGATCACCAATGGCCAGTTTAGTTTCTGCCTTAATTCGTTTTTTATTGACGCGAACCTGGCCTTCACGAATCAAACGATAGATGCGGCTTTTTGGTACACCTTTTAGACGGCTAAACAGGAAATTATCGATTCGCTGTCCATCTTGGTGCTCATCCACCTCAAACCACGTGACGTTTTGCCATTGTTGCGTAGAATTCATACAGTTACTATGACCTAAAAATTGATTGAAATTGATTAATAAATGACCACTTAGGCTATGCTTTACACAAGAAACATAAGCTTAGCCCATAGGCAGATGATTCAAGGTTTGATATAGTCAGCGCACGGAAACCATCGTTTGTGAGTAAAAGTTGGTGCATGACAGATTTATTTCTGTACATGATCATTCAATTAAACCCTCACATAATACGGGAAGGTCCCAAAAGAATTATGCCGACGCCGAAGGCTTATTATATCGGCAAAAAAGCAAACTGTTGCGTTTAATTGTACTTCAGGTACATAAATCAGTTTGTCTGAAAAAATATGTCGCCAACCTAGTTGGCTTTTAAACGTAAACTGATACACATCAGATTAGTCGCACCCTGAAGACGACTTCAGGCAACAGCGTTTGATGCATTGGATCTGCACAGTTTGTAAAGGTACGACGATAATTCCGTATCAAGACACTCTATCTATAAAGAAGGGATGATCTTCGAGCAATGTGACAGTGAAAGTTACTCACATCCAATGCACCGCTCGTCCGCCAGTGAAGCGTTCAGGTGACTTTAATCGTTTAAAGATTGAAGCCGTATTGCCATCATCAATACGTGAATCAAAACCAAAGCTGATCTATATCAAAATAGACGCTGGGAATAAAAGACTCAAACCACAATGAAATTCATTGCAGATTTGAGCCATTGATCCGTGATGTGTGATGTTCGCTACGTGTATAGCGATTTTTTGCTGTGTATCACTATAAGGTGTTACACCCATGAAACGTATGTTGATTAATGCAACACATGCCGAAGAGATTCGCGTTGCACTTGTCACTGGTCAGCGTCTTTACGATTTCGATTTAGAGAATCGTACCCGTGAACAAAAGAAATCTAATATCTATAAAGGTCACGTGACTCGCGTAGAACCTTCTTTAGAAGCTGTATTTGTTGAATACGGTGCGGGTCGTCAAGGTTTCTTGTCGATGCGTGAAATTGCCAATACTTACTACAAAGCAGATCCTCGCCAAACTTCGAATATCCGCGAACTGATCACTGAAGGCACCGAGCTTCTGGTTCAGGTAGAAAAAGAAGAACGTGGCAATAAAGGTGCTGCCCTTTCTACTTTCATTTCTCTTGCTGGTCGTTATCTGGTATTGATGCCAAACAATCCGAAAGGTGGGGGGATCAGCCGTCAGATTTCGGGTTCAGTCCGTGAAGAACTGAAAGAGATGCTGGCGTCTTTAAATGTACCTCGCGGCATGAGCGTGATTGTGCGTACTGCCGGGATCGGTCGTTCACAAGAAGAATTGCAACTCGACTTACAGCACTTGTTAGACCTTTGGGCTCAAATTCAAAGCACAGCAAACTCAGGCCCATCGCCGATGCTGGTTCATCAAGAAGCTGGCGTGGTGACACGTGCCATCCGTGATTATTTACGTGATGACGTTGCTGAAATTCTGATTGACTCTGAACAAGCCTATAACGAAGCATACAACTTCGTAAAAGCGGTCATGCCACGTCAATTAGACAAGCTCAAAACCTATACTTTAAATGAGCCTTTGTTTGCGCATTTTGGTATCGAAAGCCAGATCCAAACGGCTTATGAACGCGAAGTAAAACTTCCTTCAGGTGGCTCAATCGTGATTGACCAAACTGAAGCATTGGTATCGATCGACATCAACTCGGCAAAATCGACTCGTGGTCAGGATGTTGAAGATACCGCGTTAAATACCAACCTTGAAGCTGCTGAAGAAATTGCACGCCAGTTACGTTTACGTGATATTGGTGGCTTAGTCGTGATCGACTTTATCGATATGACCAAAGACCGCAACCAGCGCATGGTTGAAGCAAAACTGCGTGAAGCAACCCAAAGTGACCGCGCACGTATCCAGTTTGGTCAATTGTCACGTTTTGGCCTGATGGAAATGAGTCGTCAACGCTTACGTCCTTCGCTTGAAGAAGCCACTGGTTATGTCTGCCCACGCTGTCATGGCACAGGTATGGTGCGTGACCTGCGTTCTTTATCACTTTCAATCATGCGTAAAGTGGAAGAAATTGCTCTGCGTGAACGTCATGGTGAAGTTCAGGTTGAAGTACCGGTTGAAATCGCTGCATTCTTATTGAATGAAAAGCGTCACAGCCTGGTTTACTTAGAACAGACTTCAAGTACACGTGTGACTGTATTGCCGCACCCGCACCTGGAAACGCCGCATTACGAGATTTCTTATAATCCTGAAGGTTTCGCACCAACTAGCTATGAACGCACTGAAGCAACACGTTCAAGTGAAAAAGAACTGGGTTATGAGTCTTCTGAGTGGCATTTAGAAGAAGAACAACATACGCATGCAGCTGCACCAGCGCCTGCTCAGCAACAAAACAATGGCAGAAACAATAAACGCCGTAATAATCAACATCAAAACCAGCAAAATCAGAACCAGACTGCACAGCAAGCGCCGGTTGCCCAACAGGCACCTGCCCAGGTTGCTGCACCTGCTGCCAGCCCATGTGCTTGGTTAGAAAACCTGTTTGTACAAAAGCAGGCTGCAACTGTAGATCAATCTCGCACTGCCAATAATGCAGCTGCTGCGATTGAACAGCTGGTAAATAACGGCGCAGTCAGCCGTGGTCAGTTCGGCCAGGTTACATCACCTGCTGCACAGCAGGCGCCGCAGCACGTCCCACAACCAGCTGCTACACCAAGTAGCAATGCTTACCTTGCGCCATCAACTGTGGCACATAAGCCAGAGCGTGATCAGGCTGAAAAGGCTGAACGTGAAGAAAAATCACAACGCAGCCATAAAAAACAACGCAACAACAAGCACAAAGAGCAACGCGAGCCACAACAACATGACAATGCACCACAACAAGTGCATGAAGAAGTGGTTCAGTTGTCTCGCCAGGAACAGCGTCAAGAACAGCGTGAGCAAAAGCGTAAGAACCCGCGCCATCAGCAAGAGCACAACCAGGATGCTCAAGCTGAACAGCAAAATGCTGTACCACGTCGTGACCGTCGCAACCAGCAACGTCCAGAACGCCCAAATCGTCACCGCGATCAAAGCGTACTGAATGAGCAACCGGCTGCTCCACAAGCACCTGTTCAAGCTGAAGCTCCAGCAGCTAATGAACGTCAAGTACGCGTAGAGCTGATTGATGCACCGCGTCAGGACGTTACACCAACGGCTATGATGGTGAATGTCGATCAAGGCCAAAGTGAAATCGTAGCGCTGAACGGTACCGCATCTGTAGTTGCTACTCCGACTGAAGAAACTGCACCTGAAAAGGCACCAGCCGTAGCAACGATGGCAGCAGAACTGGAAGAGAAAACTGAAGCGGTTGATCTGACTGAAGCCCCTGCTCCAGCAGCAGCGCTTGAACAGGTAACGCCGAAAGCTGAAAAGTCTCGTGCCAGCAATGACCCACGTCAACGTCGTCGTGACCGTCGTGCTGCACAAGGTCAGCAGGCTCAGGCCGCTCAGCTTCGTCCTTCACAAGTACCGACACTTGGTCAGTACACCGTAGGCAGCCTGATCCGTCATGTGTACGGTGAAGACTGTTCAGTACTGATTGAGCAGTTCGGCCTGATGGCGACCTTCAACCGTGCACTGGACAAGTTCACGCAGCAATACAATGAAACTGTTGTTGTAGCAGTGGCCACCGAGAAAAAACCGGTAACGCGTGATGTAGAAGTGAACAAGGCTCAGCCTGAACCAGAACCTGCTCCGGTACTGGATCTGAATCCACCAAAACCTGTGTCAGAAAAGCGTGTAGCTAATGATCCACGTGAGCGTCGTCGTCTAGCAAAACTTGCTGCAGAACAAGCACTTGTACAAGCAAAACAGGCAGCTCAACCGGAAGGAAAACCGACTGAACCCGCTGCTGAAGCTCAGGCTGTGGCAGCACAACAAGCCGAGACGATTGAAGTTCTAAGAACTGACGAGCCTGTTAAACCTTTAGTTGCTGATCAACCTGAGACTGCAGTAACAGCAGCTCAAACTGAGCCAGAAGCTACAGAACAGCCTGAAAATGCACCTGTTACAGCTAAAGCACCAGTTGCTGCCGCTGAAGGGAAAGCATCAGCCGCTGAAAATGCAGCTGAAGCAAAAGCAGAAACAGTGGAAACAGAAGCGGAAAAAGCAGAGAAATCTCCTGCCCGTCCGCGTCGCCCACGTGGCCGTCCACCGAAGAAAGCCAATACTGCAACTGAGTCATAATTCGCCCAATTGCAGTAACTAAAAAAAAC
>NZ_AJXD01000044.1:0-8016 GCF_000264725.1 Acinetobacter sp. HA
TGATTCGGTCCAATCTGTTTAATTTACCCAAAGATTTACCCGAGGGCGAAGGCATCGACTGGAATGTTGTGATCGTGGATGCCACGGAAATTCCAATCCAAAGGCCTAAAAAAACAGAAGAAAAGCTATAGCGGCAAGAAAAAGACCTATACCTTTAAAGTACAGGCCATGATTCACTACAAAACTCAGCAAATTCTGAGTTTATGTACCAGTCGCGGTGCAGTGCATGATTTCGAGTTGTTCAAACGCAATTTAAACCAGATTCCTTTTGGGGCTTTTATCCTTGCAGATAAAGGCTATCAGGGGATTTATGTGTTGTATCCGAATAGCCTGTTGTCATTAAAAGCCAAGAGACACTGTAAATTGGATCCTGAATTGAAAATCTATAATCAGGAAATCAATAAAAGAAGAATCGGAATTGAGCATGTATTTGGCAGCCTGAAAACCTTCAAAATCCTTGCTGAGCGTTATCGAAATAGAGGTAAAAGGCTTGGTTTGAGATTCAATTTAATCGCTGGAATCTACAACTTGGAACTGAGCAAAAAATGATTTATGAAAGAGGTCTATTTAAGTGATTAGTTCTTAAACTTTTATTTTTTATTTAAGAAGGTTTCTTTCATTAAATTTTTACGTGCTCGAATATCGATCTCCTATTCCTCACCAATTCAGTTATCCATTTAAGTTGCTTTTATCGCGCTATTTTTATAGTAAAACGTACCACAGTATTCTTTAGTGGATAAAAAAGCGAATAGAGAAAATCTATTCGCTTTCGTGCTTTCCTTGAACCAGAGTTAGTCCTCAGGATATTCAAAACGATAACCCACACCATAAACTGCCTGAATCCACTCATGACGGTTACCCGTTTCAGCAGCCTCGGAAATCTTGCGGCGCAGGTTCTTGATATGATTGTCAATCACACGGTCCGCCACATCGAAGCTGTCCGGGTTAATATGATCCAGCAATTGCGCACGTGAATACACCTGACCCACATGCTCCAAAAACAGTTCTAATAAACGGAATTCTGTTGGGGTCAGGTTCAGCGCTTTTTGTTGATACCAGATGCGCTGTTGCGATTTATCCATACGGAACAAATCATTGCTTTCCGGTTCGGCCTTGCGATCCAGACGGCGTAGAACTGCCTGCACGCGCGCGACCAGTTCCTTCGGACTAAATGGTTTACAGATGTAGTCATCTGCACCCATATTCAGGCCGAGTACACGGTCAATTTCTTCAGTACGTGCCGTCACCATAATAATCGGTAGATCGGACTGCTCACGCACCTTACGGCAGATGGTCAGGCCATCCATACGTGGCACCATCAGGTCCAGAATCATCAGGCTCGGCTTACGTTGAGTGAAACTGTTATAAGCTTCCTGTCCATCATGAAACATGCTGACTTCAAAACCAGCAGCTTCTAGATAGTCTCGCACCAATTGTGCAAGTTCGACTTCGTCTTCAACCAGCATAATGTGTTTCATGAATAAACTTCCTTATGATTTTATTTGTTTAGGAAAAGTCAGCTTGCAACGTAATCCACCGAGTGGCGAATGATCGAAGCTTAAACTTCCACCTAATGCTTGCGTAATTTTACACGATAATGCCAAACCCAGTCCGGTACCACCAGTGGCACGGGTACGCGAGTCATCTACACGATAGAAACGTTCACCTATTCGGGCCAGCTGTTCATCGGTCAGACCAAACGGACTGTCATCGACATATAAGGTCCATTCTTTGTCATTCTGTTCAGTATGAATATGTACCTGTCCACCCGCTTCAGTATAGCGAATACTGTTGCTCAGCAAATTAGCCACGATCTGTTTAAAGCGGTCCAGATCTAGCTCTACGTCTGCGCCTTCACCTTCCGCAGTCACAGTTAATTGCGCCTGTTCAAACTTTGGATGGAAGTTCATTAATTCCTGCTGTACCACATCCCATGGATTAATCGTACTGACATACATCTGCAATTGCTGGGCATCAGCCTGTGCCAGGGCTGCCAAATCTAGAGTCAGTTTTTTCAGACTGGTCACCTGTGCCAGCATCGAAGCAAAATGTTCTGGAGTGGGCTTACGAATTCCATCCTGCATCGCTTCAATCTGTGCCTGCAACACGGCGAGTGGCGTTTTCAGTTCATGTGAGGTATCCGCTACCCATTGGCGACGTGAAGTCTCATGTTGATTGAGAATGATAGCCAATTGATTTAACTCATTGGATAAATCACCCAGCTCATCATTGCGGTTAACTTTAACCTGATGCTGATAATTGCCTTTGGTTAACTCACGTGTACCTTGCAATAAGCGTTGAATCGGCTTTTTGAAATAAGTCGCTAACAGGAGTGCAGCGATGAGACTGGTCAGGATACTAAGGCCATATACCAGGAACAGGTAACGTTTCTGATTACTAAAGAAATTGATACTTAATGCATCTTCCTGATCCAGTACCGGTTTTAGCCCCAGGTAACCGACAATTTTATCGTCTACCATAATCGGGCGATAAGAAATCTGCTCATCGGAAGGTTCACCCACGACAAAACGGCGTTTGGCATCATAAAGAGATAAACGTGAACTCAGACCCAAACGGTCAGGCATCTGGATAAACTGTTTTTTACCCGCTTGCGGCTGCGTTGTTAACTGCGAGCCATTTTTACGATCGGTTCTAAACAGGTTCTGATTAGAACTCAGCGGGAACTTCAAACCTTCAAAAGGCTGAAACTGCGAAGGTAAATTTGCTGCCAATACACGCAGTTCTTCCTCATTTACAGTACGTTGTTCAGCATCTGTGCCCATCAGGCTTGGTGCTACATTGGCTAAGGTGTGATCCTGAAAATAACGTTGCTGTAAGGCAATATCATACTGACGACGTAACCACCAGCGTGACAGACGGTCATAATCATCCGGCGCTGCCTCACCTTCGATCTGTAGAATCTGAGCCTGAATTGCATTGCCCCAGTCATTATAAACGCCATAGACTTCGGCCAGGTTTTCAATGACATGATCCAGTTTCTGCATTTCCACATCGGCAACATAGCGAGTGAAATTACGCTGCATGTTGAGATGAAGCACACCGAGACTCACCGTGGTAATCACCAAGGTGGTAAACAGCACTGTTAAAAACAGCCGGAGTGCAATCGGAATGCGGCGAATATTCAAAAGCAGATTCTCAGTTTTTCCTCTAGATTCATTATTGTAGCGAACACAAGCTGAAAAAACTCTTCATTGTTTCTTCATCTTTATTGTTTATTCTTTGCAACATACAGATCAGGCTCGTGGCTTGGAGACAAATACAATGAAAGCAATGACAAAAATCATCGTCCTGGGTGCAAGTGTGTTATCAATGGGGGCATTGACCGCGTGTCAATCGACTAAGCATGCACCAAGTGAAGATCATCCGCAAATGATGAAACATCAACAAGATCATATAGGTCGTCATCTGACTGCAGAACAGCGTGAACAGTTCAAGCAAATGCGTGCACAACGTGCGCAGCTGCATAAGCAAATGCAACAGGCCTGTGATAACAAAGCTGTTGGCAGTGCAATTCAGGTGAAAGCCGGTGATAAAACTGTAGACGGTACTTGTCAGATCTCTTTCAAAGCAGACCGTAAAGATATGAAAGCTGCGCGTAGCGAGTTCCGTGGTATGAAAGGTGAACATCGCCCAATGCGTGGTGACTTTCGCGGAGCATTAAACCGTGGTGAAGCACTGACTGATGCGCAACGTGCGGAAATGGTAAAACAGTTTGACCAGCGTCTGGCTCAACGTCAGGCACAGCAAAAAGCTGCTGTTCAGGCCTGTCAAGGTAAAAAAGATGGCGCAGCTGTACAGCTCAAAATAGGTGAAAAAACCATTAATGGTCAGTGTCACGTCCGTTTCCAGCCAAATGCTCCAGTTAAAGCACCAGCCGTTAAGGCGTCTTAACTGAACGTTTCAAATTTATTATTAAAAAAGGCACTTCCGGGTGTCTTTTTTTATGCGTGTTGATTGTTAGAACTAAGTCTATCTAAGTGTGCAGGTTTTTGACCATTCGTGTCAGATATTTTTTTATAAAAACGTTTACACTCAATATACTTAAGATTTCAAGGGTAATTATCTTTGACTTTACAGTCACCAAGAAATAGCCTTGAAATGCTTGTGCCAACAAGGAAGATGTTGCACGATTAGACCATGTCAATACGTGTCAATGAAGGCACGTTTCAATTTAATTCAGGATTATAACGCTGGTATAAACCAGTATTGAGGAAACCGATATGCCACAATACAAAGCGCCCTTACGTGATATGCAATTTGTTTTGCATGAGCTTTTAAATGTTGAACAACATTATGCCAGCCTGCCTGCATTCCAAGATAACGTAAGCCGTGAGCTCGTAGACCAGTACCTGGAAGCTGCCGCTGATTTCTGTGAAAATGAATTATCTCCTTTAAACCAGGTGGGTGACCGCGAAGGCTGTACCTGGAACGACGGTGTTGTAACGACTCCAACAGGCTTCAAAGAAGCGTATCAAAAATACATCGAACTTGGCTTCCCTTCTCTTTCTGCGGAAGAGCAATATGGCGGTCAAGGCTTACCGAACTCTTTAGGTATTACCATTTCTGAAATGGTCGGTACTGCGAACTGGGCATGGGGCATGTACCCTGGCCTTTCTCATGGTGCTGTACGTACTTTAGAACACCATGGTTCTCAAGAACAAAAAGATACTTACCTGCCTAACCTGGTATCAGGTGTCTGGACAGGTACGATGTGTCTGACAGAATCTCATGCAGGTTCTGACCTGGGTATTATCCGTACTAAAGCTGAGCCACAAGCGGACGGCAGCTATGCAATCTCTGGCGAGAAGATCTTTATCTCTGCTGGTGAACATGACATGGCTGAAAACATCATCCATATCGTACTGGCTCGTCTACCGGGTGCACCTAAAGGTACTAAAGGTATTTCGCTGTTCATTGTACCGAAGTTCAACCTGAATGCTGACGGTTCTATCGGTGAGCGTAATGGCGTACGTTGTGGTTCGATCGAACACAAAATGGGGATCCATGGTAATGCAACGTGTGTCATCAACTTTGATAACGCAAAAGGCTTCCTGATTGGACCTGAAAACCGTGGTCTGAACTGCATGTTCACTTTCATGAACACTGCACGTATCGGTACTGCTGTACAAGGTTTGTCTGCATCTGAGTCTTCTTTCCAAGGCGCGTTAGCTTATGCGAAAGACCGTTTGGCAATGCGTTCTTTAACTGGCCCTAAAGCACCTGACAAAGAAGCAGACCCGATTATCGTTCACCCAGCAGTACGTAATATGCTGTTAACTCAAAAAGCATTTGCTGAAGGTGGTCGTGCACTGGTTTACCTGTTGGCTCAATATGCAGATGTAGTTGAACATGGTGTAGAGGAGGCAGACCGTAAATTTGCTGACAACATCCTGTCTCTATTGACGCCAATTGCGAAAGCCTTCCTGACCGAAACCGGTTCAGAAGCTGCAAAACACGGTGTACAGGTGTTTGGTGGTCACGGCTTTATTTCCGAGCACGGTATGGAGCAAATCGTACGTGATACACGTATTGCTTGCTTATACGAAGGTACTACTGAAATCCAAGCACTTGACTTGTTAGGTCGTAAGGTTCTGGGTACGCAAGGCGCGATGCTGAAAGACTTCACCAAGATCATTCACAAATTCGCAGAAGCCAACAAAGACAACGCAGCAATGCAAGAATTTGTTGAACCGCTTGCAGCGCTGAACAAAGAATGGGGCGATTTGACCATGCAAATTGGTATGCGTGCAATGCAAAACCCTGAAGAAGTCGGTGCTGCGGCAGTTGATTACATGTATTTCTCTGGCTATGTAACGCTTGCTTACCTATGGGCTCGTATGGCACTGGTTGCACAAGAAGCCTTGGCTGCGGGTACTACCGATGTCGACTTCTACAATGCCAAAGTAACCACTGCACGCTTCTACTTCAAGAAGATCCTGCCACGTGTACGCTCGCATGTTGACGTGATTGCGACTGGTGTAGAGCCGTTAATGAGCCTGGATGCGGAACATTTCGCATTCTAAGCTGATACAATTTTAAATGCAGAAACAAGGAAAAGGACGGTTACTTTTAAAGCGTCCTTTTTCTTTATAAAGCATTACAGAATTAACCTTTAGTCGTCTAACAATAAGATTTTTAATGCATTAGACTGACTCAAAATCAATCGATTCAAACAAGAAACAGGTGACCCACTATGCCAATTTATAACGCGCCACTTGCCGATATGAAATTCATCCTGAACGATGTATTCAATGCCGAACAATTCTGGCAAGCCAATGAAAATTTAGCCCATTTGGACGCTGCAACAGCAGAAGCAATTCTTGAAGAAATGGCTAAATTTGCGCAGAACGTCACCCTTCCGTTGAACCGTACCGGTGATGAAGAAGGCGCGAAATATGAAAATGGCGCTGTGACCACACCTGCAGGTTTTAAAGAAGCATTCAAACAATATGCTGAAGGCGGCTGGATTGGCCTTGGTGCTGATGCTGAATGGGGTGGTCAGGAAATGCCAAAAATGCTGACCGTTCTGTCAGATGAAATGCTTTTTGCTACTAACCCGTCTTTCATGCTGTATCCATTACTGTCTGTCGGTGCGGGTATGGCATTGAACAGCTATGGTTCTCAAGCGCAAAAAGAAACTTACCTGCCAAAAATCTATTCTGGCGAATGGTCAGGTACCATGTGTTTAACCGAACCACATGCGGGTACTGACCTGGGTATTATCAAAACCAAAGCTGAACGCAATGGTGATGGTACTTACAGCATTACCGGTACCAAAATCTTCATTACTGGTGGTGACCACGACCTGGCTGAAAACATTATTCACCTGGTATTGGCAAAAACACCGGATGCGCCTGCGGGCTCTCGCGGTATTTCCCTGTTCATCGTGCCTAAATTCCTGGTGAATGAAGATGGTTCGATGGGCGAACGTAACCCGGTAGGTCCAGGTTCGATTGAACACAAAATGGGGATCAAAGCATCTGCCACTTGTGTCATGAACTTCGACGGTGCCAAAGGTTATCTGGTAGGTAAAGAAAACGAAGGCCTGGCAGCCATGTTCGTAATGATGAACTATGAACGTTTATCTATGGGTATCCAGGGCTTAGGCGCTTCTGAATTCGCTTACCAAAATGCGGCACAATATGCGACAGATCGTCTGCAAGGCCGTAGTGCTTCTGGCGTTCAGTCTCCAAACAAACCAGCAGACAGCATTTTAGTACATGGCGATGTACGTCGTATGCTTTTAAATGTACGTGCAAACAATGAAGCCTCTCGTGCATTCGCTGTGTACGTTGGTCAACAGCTTGACATCACCAAGTTCTCGACGGATGCAGAAGCAATCAAGAAAGCCAATGATCGTGTTGCCCTGTTAACACCGATCGCGAAAGCGTATCTGACTGATACAGCCTTCAATGCAACACTTGATGCACAAATGGTCTTCGGTGGTCATGGTTATATTCGTGAATGGGGTATGGAACAGTGTATCCGTGATTTACGTATTTCACAGATTTACGAAGGGACTAACGGTGTTCAATCACAAGACTTGATTGGCCGTAAGACCATTAAATGTAATGGTGAATTTATTGCTGAATACATTCAGGAAATCCGTGATTTTACCAATGCACTGGATGCTGACCTGAACTTCATTAAAGATGCGACCCTTGATGCGGCTGCAGAAGTTGAAGCAGTAACCCAGCATATTATTGAAGCTGCGAAAGAAAATCCAGAATATGCGAATGGTGCTGCAGTAGATTACCTGCATGCAGTAGGTCTGTTGAGCTTCTCTTATATGTTCGCACGCATTGCCCATGCTGCGAAAGATAAACAAGGTGAGTTCTATCAGAACAAACTGGGTCTTGCTCGTTATTTCGTACAACGCATTCTGCCTGAACTGGCACTGCGTATTACTAAAGTCAAAGCAGGTTCAGAAGCATTAACACAGTTCTCTGAAGAATACTTCACAACTCAGTCTTAAAATATTTAAGCCATAAAAAA
>NZ_AJXD01000045.1:0-101384 GCF_000264725.1 Acinetobacter sp. HA
AAATCCCCGAATGATCGGGGATTTTTTTATTGAGTAGCTAAACTAGAAGGTAGGTTTAACCACCACCAGAATCACCACTGCAAATAACAGCAGGGTTGGCATCTCATTAAAATAACGCCAAAACTTGTGTGACTTGTAATGGGCATTATCAATCAGCTTCTTGCGGTAATAACCACAGACCAGATGGTAAATCACCAATAAGCCGACCAGGCCGACTTTAAGGTAGAACCATAAGGCTTCATGGTAATGACGCGTTGCATCACCCCAATCCACCAGAAAGTGTGCTGTAATCAGGGTGGCCAGCATTGCTGGCCACATGATGCCACGGTACAGCTTACGCTCCATGACTTCAAAGCGTTGATGACTCACGGTATCTTCGCTCATGGCATGATAAACATATAAACGTGGCAAGTAGAACAAAGCCGCGAACCAGCAAACCACTGCAATAATATGTAATGCTTTTACCCAAAGGAAAGCATCAGAAGGAGCATCCATCAAGTCACCCTAAATTGGGCAGCTTAGCCTTCCCATTTTTTGAAGATGAGACAAGCATTTACGCCGCCGAAACCGAAACTGTTACTCATCACAGTATTCAATTTTGCGTCACGTTTTTCAAGCACGATATCAAACGGTTTCGCACCTTCATCCAGCTCAGTCACGTTGATGTTTGGCGCAATAAAATCATTTTGCATCATCAGAACTGAATAAATTGCTTCTTGAACACCAGCAGCACCTAGGCTGTGACCTGTCATAGACTTGGTCGAGCTAAGTGAAGGAACTTGGCCTTCACCAAACGCACGTTCCATTGCCTTAAGTTCTGTAATGTCGCCTGCTGGAGTAGAGGTACCATGCGTATTTACATAGTCAATCTTGTCTACACCATGCTGTTTTGCTTCTTCTAAAGCCATCAATACACAACGCGTTGCACCTTCACCACTTGGCGCAACCATATCGGCACCATCAGAGTTCGCTGCATAAGCTACGACTTCCGCAAGAATATTGGCACCACGTGCTTGAGCGTGTTCAAGGGATTCAAGCACCACGAAACCGCCACCGCCAGCAATCACGAAACCGTCACGGTCTGCTGAATATGGACGAGATGCAGTTTCAGGTGTGTCATTGTATTTCGAACACAGTGCACCCATCGCATCAAACAGCAAGCTTTGAGACCAGTGATCTTCTTCACCGCCACCGGCAAGCATCAAGTCCTGTTTACCCAATTGAATCAGGTTATAGGCATAACCAATCGCATCAGCAGAAGTTGCGCATGCGCTGGTAATTGAGTGAGCAATACCTTGAAGTTTAAGCGCTACACCAACGTTAGCTGTAATGGTATTTGACATATTGCGGGGTACGAAGAACGGGCCAATTTTACGTGCACCTTTTTCTTCGAGTAATTTCGCCATTTCTATTACAGATGCTGTTGAGTTACCGCCTGAGCCGCCTGCAATACCATAGCGTGGGTTGCCCGCCAGATCTTCCGGTTTCAGACCAGCATGCTCAACCGCTGCAATTGCCGAATTGTAGGCATACATGGCACAAACACCCATAAAGCGTTTGAGACGACGGTCGATATTGTCAAAATCCTGCTCAGCAGCCGCGCTGACATGACTTTTAAAGTTCAGTTCAGCATAGACTGGATTTAAACGTGTGCCTGAAATCCCGTTTTGTAAAGAGTGAGTTACATCTTCCAATGTATTTCCGATGCATGAGTTAATACCCATACCAGTGATGACAACACGTTTCATCTACAGATCCTTATAGTTCATCTTTATGGTCAGGGGAGATATTTAGCGTTTTCATCAAACGTTAAATATGATGCTGACCCATTGTTCACAATGAGGAACATCATAACAGAAAGATTTTTGAAATCTTATGGCAAATGTTATGCCCAGTACGTTGTACATTCGAATAGAGATTCCTACACAGAGGGATTACTAAATGAAACAGAATAAGGTTGAGATAAACGCTGCTAGCACCTAGTATTTATACAAAATACAAGCACGTGCACGCTGAGGTAAGGAATGACAAATACCAATAATAAACAATCAAATGGCTTCATCTCCAGTGCGTTTGGAGTGGCGAAAAAGTTCAGTACAACAGGTTTGGATCTATTCAACCATGTTGCACCTGATTCGGTTTCGAAGGTCACACAAGCGCTGAATGTAGATAAGGTGGTCAATGGCGCAGCTCAAGCCAAGAGTCCATTTGAGTCGAAAAAATACGACAATCCACAGGAGATGTTACGTGAACATCTGCCAAGTGTATCGCGCCAGTTGTTTGGCCGTCATTTCAATACAGTGAATAATGTTACGCATTTTATTTCGCCCAAGTTTAGCGAAAAAGTGTCAGATTATTTCTTTGATCATCTAAATCAGTTTACCAATGACATCAGTTCAGTAGATGCCGTTCTCGATGAAGCAGGAGTGCGTGATCTGGAGGAACTCACCCAGGATGTCGATCGTTCTAAGCGTATTTCTCAAGCGTTTGGTGAACAGAATAAATGGATTGCTGCAGTTCAAGGTGCATTCTCCGGGGCAACTGGGGTAATTGGTACAGCAGTGGATATTCCTGCATCTTTGGTGCTGGCGCTGCGTACTATTTATCAGGTCGGCCGTTCTTATGGCTTTGATTTAAGCAAAGAAGAAGATCAGGATATCGTGCAGCATATCTTCCGTCAGATTGATCTGAGTCTGATTGCAGAAAAGCAAACCGTATTGTTGGGCTTAAGAGCGCTAGGTGCTACTTTAAAAACCCATGACATTTCCCAGCTGCAAGCCATGTTGGGTTCAAGTAATGATACCGAGCTGCTACGCAAATTCCTGCATCAGGAAGATGGTCAATCGAAATGGGAATGGATGAACCATATACCGAAAGTTTCCCTGATTGAACAACTATCTAAATTGGTACCGTTAGCGGGTGCTGGGGTAGGCGCAGTATATAGTCGCCGTTTTGTCGATGATGTTAATCAGAAAGCACAGGATGTGTTCTCGAATGCACGTCAATATCTGCTACAGCATCGTGACAGCTCTGTTTCTGTTTTAGAGGCCTATGAAAAATCTAAAGCATTGCTGCAACAGGCCGCACCAAAACTACTAGAAAATATCAAGAAAAATGGTCATACCGGGGATGAGTTAATTTTAGATAAAGAGATTCCGATTGAAGGAAATGATCATATTACTCAGGTAAAAGTGCTGAAAAAGACAGATTCTCAAGTCACAGAGGAAGTAAAAGATGAAGAGGTCAGTGAAGGCTTGGATTCATTAGCCGATAAGTTGGTAGAACCGGTTGCGGATAAGCATGTACAGCAACCAGCACTGAGTGAGCCGGCACCTGAAGATATCGAAGATACGCTTGCACAGGCAGAAGCTGAGGGCGATGTCACAGACGAGGCCGAAGTCGCTGCCGCTGATACTGAAAATGATCAGAGCGAAGCAGGCATGGAAGCTACACAGCAAAAGCCAAAAAAAGCGACAAAATCTTCTGCTAAAAAATCAACAGAAGATGTTACAAAAGATGCAGATTAATCTGCAAGAAAAATAGTAAAGATATGAAAGTACTAAGCAATTGTAAGCAAGAGCGGATGTGGATTTGCCTGCTTCTATCATGTTGACCAATTTTGCATCTTGACTTACAATTGCATGCCCTCAAAAAGTAGTAGTTTTTGGGGCTTTTTATTAACGGGAGAATTGCCAAATGGCAACAACAAATCAGTTGATCCGTAAGGGTCGTACGACTTTGATTGAAAAATCTAAAGTTCCTGCGTTGAAGGCTTGTCCACAGCGCCGTGGTGTTTGTACACGTGTTTACACAACTACACCTAAAAAACCTAACTCAGCAATGCGTAAAGTTTGCCGTGTTCGCTTAACTTCAGGTTTTGAAGTTTCTAGCTACATCGGTGGTGAAGGCCATAACCTGCAAGAGCACAGTGTTGTTCTTATCCGTGGTGGTCGTGTTAAAGACTTACCAGGTGTACGTTACCATACCGTTCGTGGTTCTTTAGACTGTGCTGGTGTTAAAGATCGTAACCAGTCTCGTTCTAAATACGGTACTAAACGTCCTAAGAAATAATTGATCTTTCGAGATTAACTTCTTAGTTCGCTAGAACTGCAATCCTTTATCGTCTCGCTTGTCTGATTTCTGCATTTAATTTTGTGAAATTCAAGCGACGTGTAGTAAGGCCAGCGAATGCACATGACACTTTGTGCTAATGCTGGATAAACCTGAAGTGTCATATTTATAGGTAGTTTAAAATGCCAAGACGTCGCGTAGTCGCTGCTCGTGAAATCCTTCCGGATCCGAAATTCAGTAGCCAAACAATCGCTAAATTCATGAACCACGTAATGCAAGATGGTAAAAAATCTATTGCTGAAAGTATCGTTTACGGTGCTTTAGACCGCGTTCAAGAAAAATCTAAAGTAGACCCGGTTGAATTTTTCGAGACTACTCTTGAAAAAGTTCGCCCTATGGTCGAAGTAAAAGCACGCCGTGTTGGCGGTGCTACATACCAAGTACCTATGGAAGTGCGCCCATCCCGTCGTACTGCCTTGGCTATGCGTTGGTTAGTAGATGCTGCTGCTAAGCGTTCTGAAAAAACTATGGCTTTACGTCTTGCTGGTGAGTTGCTTGATGCATCTGAAGGTAAAGGCGCAGCGGTTAAAAAACGTGAAGATGTGCACCGTATGGCTGAAGCCAACAAAGCATTCTCTCACTACCGTTTCTAAGCAAATAAAACAGGCCCTTATCAGGACGGTGATGATATGGGTTTCACCCAATTGTCATCAAAGCGCTTTAAGTTGCTAGCAACTTAAAGCGTCCTGTTTTAAACAACAAAATTTAGGAATGCAAGAGATCATGGCTCGTCAAACCCCAATTTCTCGTTACCGTAATATTGGTATTTCTGCGCACATCGATGCGGGTAAGACCACAACTACTGAACGTATCTTGTTCTACACAGGTGTATCTCACAAAATTGGTGAAGTACATGATGGTGCAGCAACAATGGACTGGATGGAGCAAGAGCAAGAACGTGGTATTACCATTACTTCTGCTGCTACCACTACATTCTGGTCAGGTATGTCTAAGCAGTTCCCAGAACACCGTATCAACGTAATTGATACCCCGGGACACGTTGACTTCACAATCGAAGTTGAGCGTTCTATGCGTGTTCTTGATGGTGCATGTATGGTTTACTGTGCTGTAGGTGGTGTACAACCTCAGTCTGAAACTGTATGGCGTCAAGCTAACAAATACCAAGTGCCTCGTTTAGCATTCGTGAACAAGATGGACCGTACTGGTGCAAACTTCTTCCGTGTTGTTGAACAAATGAAAACACGTCTTGGTGCGCACCCTGTACCTGTAGTAATCCCTGTTGGCGCTGAAGAAAACTTCCAAGGCGTTATCGACTTGATCGAAATGAAAGCGATCATTTGGGACGAAGCTTCACAAGGTATGAAGTTCGAGTACGGCGAAATCCCTGCTGATCTTCAAGAAACTGCTGAAGAATGGCGTACAAACATGGTTGAAGCTGCTGCTGAAGCTTCTGAAGAGTTAATGGACGAATACCTGAACAATGGCGATTTGACTAAAGAACAAATCGTTGCTGGTCTACGTGTTCAAACATTGGCTTGTGAAATTCAACCAATGCTTTGTGGTACAGCGTTCAAAAACAAAGGTGTTCAACGTATGTTGGACGCAGTAATTGAATTCTTGCCATCACCGACTGAAGTTAAAGCGATTGAAGGTGTTCTTGACGACAAAGCTGAAACTAAAGCGATTCGTGAAGCATCTGACGAAGCTCCGTTCTCTGCACTTGCGTTCAAAATTATGAACGACAAATTCGTAGGTAACTTAACTTTCGTACGTGTTTACTCTGGTGTTCTTAAACAAGGTGATTCTGTTTATAACCCGGTTAAATCTAAACGTGAACGTATCGGCCGTATCGTGCAAATGCACGCGAACGATCGTCAAGACGTTGAAGAAATCCGTGCTGGTGACATCGCTGCGTGTGTAGGTCTTAAAGACGTAACTACTGGTGATACACTATGTGATGAGAAAAACATCATCACTCTAGAACGTATGGAATTCCCAGAGCCAGTAATTGCATTGGCTGTTGAACCAAAAACTAAAGCTGACCAAGAAAAAATGTCTATCGCTTTAGGTCGTTTGGCTAAGGAAGATCCATCATTCCGCGTTCGTACTGACGAAGAATCTGGTCAAACCATTATTGCTGGTATGGGTGAGCTTCACCTTGACATCATCGTTGACCGTATGAAACGTGAATTCAACGTTGAAGCGAACATTGGTAAACCAATGGTTGCTTACCGCGAAACAATCAAAAAGACTGTTGAGCAAGAAGGTAAGTTCGTACGTCAAACTGGTGGTAAAGGTAAATTCGGTCACGTATACGTACGTTTAGAACCGCTTGATCCTGAAGCTGGTAAAGAATACGAATTCGCTGAAGAAGTTGTAGGTGGTGTAGTACCTAAAGAATTCTTCGGTGCAGTTGACAAAGGTATCCAAGAACGTATGAAGAATGGTGTCCTTGCTGGTTATCCAGTAGTTGGCATCAAAGCGACATTGTTCGATGGTTCTTACCATGATGTCGATTCTGACGAATTATCGTTCAAGATGGCTGGTTCTTATGCCTTCCGTGACGGTTTCATGAAAGCAGATCCTGTTCTTCTTGAACCTATCATGAAAGTTGAAGTAGAAACTCCAGAAGACTACATGGGCGATATCATGGGTGACTTAAACCGTCGTCGTGGTATGGTTCAGGGTATGGACGATCTACCTGGTGGTACTAAAGCAATTAAAGCTGAAGTTCCACTTGCTGAGATGTTCGGTTATGCAACTCATATGCGTTCTATGTCTCAAGGTCGTGCGACTTACTCTATGGAATTTGCTAAATATGCTGAAACTCCACGTAACGTGGCTGAAGGCATCATCGCTAAGTTCCAGTCTGGCGGTAAAAAAGGTGACGACGAGTAATCTTTCGATTACTATAAGCCCAAACTAATTCATAGTTAAAAACCAAGCGCTCATGCAGTGATCCTGCATGAGCAGTTCAAAAAGGAAGATCTCATGGCTAAGGCTAAGTTCGAACGTAATAAGCCACACGTTAACGTGGGCACAATTGGTCACGTTGACCATGGTAAAACAACTTTAACAGCTGCGATTGCAACTGTATGTGCGAAGAAATTCGGTGGTGAAGCGAAAGACTACGCTGCAATTGACTCTGCACCAGAAGAAAAAGCACGTGGTATTACCATTAACACTTCTCACGTAGAATATGATTCTCCAACTCGTCACTACGCTCACGTAGACTGCCCGGGCCATGCCGATTATGTTAAAAACATGATTACTGGTGCTGCTCAGATGGACGGCGCGATCCTTGTATGTGCTGCGACTGATGGTCCAATGCCACAAACTCGTGAACACATCCTTCTTTCTCGTCAGGTAGGTGTACCTTACATCGTTGTATTCTTGAACAAATGCGACCTTGTAGACGACGAAGAGCTTCTTGAGCTAGTTGAAATGGAAGTTCGTGAACTTCTTTCTACTTATGACTTCCCAGGTGATGACACTCCAGTTATCCGTGGTTCAGCTCTTCTTGCGCTTAACGGCGACGCTGGTCAATATGGTGAAGCTGCAGTTGAAGCTCTTGTTGAAGCGCTTGACTCTTACATCCCAGAACCAGAACGTGCAATCGACCAAGCATTCTTGATGCCAATCGAAGACGTATTCTCAATCTCAGGTCGTGGTACAGTAGTAACTGGCCGTGTTGAGACTGGTATTGTTAAAGTTGGTGAGTCAGTTGAAATCGTTGGTATCCGTGATACACAAACAACAACTGTAACTGGCGTTGAAATGTTCCGTAAACTTCTTGACGAAGGTCGTGCGGGCGAGAACTGTGGTGTTCTTCTTCGTGGTACTAAGCGTGAAGACGTTCAACGTGGTCAAGTACTTGCTAAACCAGGTACAATCAAGCCACACACTAAATTCGACGCAGAAGTATACGTACTTTCTAAAGAAGAAGGTGGTCGTCATACTCCATTCCTTAACGGTTACCGTCCACAGTTCTACTTCCGTACAACTGACGTAACTGGTGCGATCGCGCTTAAAGAAGGCGTTGAAATGGTTATGCCTGGTGACAACGTTGAGATGTCAGTAGAGCTGATCCACCCGATCGCAATGGACGCAGGCCTTCGCTTCGCGATCCGTGAAGGTGGTCGTACAGTTGGTGCTGGTGTAGTGTCTCGTGTTACTGCATAATCACTGATTGTGTAAAAAAGCGTCCCTTTGGGACGCTTTTTTTTGTTTATCTAAAGTGAAAAATAAATTGTCTAACAAAATTAGAGCGCTGTCCTAAAGTGATATTCAGCTGACCTTAACTGCAATGATGTCAAGCAGATAACTGAGTAAGATACCAATAAGAAAATAGAAAAATAGGGCCGGGTCGAGAAGATCTGTCAGGAGGCGTTATATGAATGCTGAAGTAAAAATTACTCATCGTGCCGGTGCAAGTTTTCCTGTACGTCGCATGAACTTTGATTTTGAACAGGTTCCAGAATACTGGATGAATGGTTCAGCCGGGCTGACTCATTTTATGACAGCATTGTCTGCCTTGTTTCCCGCAGGTGAAAAATTCTTTATCGACAGTGTGCGTGCGGTACGTAATCATCCCAAGCTTAAAGACAATGAAGCACTGCAAAAAGAAATCTCTGCTTTCATTGGGCAAGAAGCGATGCATACCCAGGAACATGTCGGCTTCAATGCCTCAGCGCAAAAATACGGCCATGATGTTGATACCTTGGATTGTTATACGGATAAAGTCATTCAAATGACGCGTAAAGTCATGGCAAAATTGGCCAAGCCTGTGGGAATTACTCAGGAAATGGTAGATTTGACCGCAACGACCGCACTTGAACATTTTACTGCGACCATTGCCTCTCAGTTGTTGATCAATAGTCATATTCAGGAACTGATGAAAGATGACACCATGAAGACCATGTGGTTATGGCATGCCATTGAAGAAAATGAGCATAAAGCTGTGGCCTATGACGTGTTTGAAGGCGTGTTTGGAAAAGGCTTAAAGTCATATCTGTTACGTACCAGTTCACTGGTGATCGCTATGGTGACTTTGTTCTTTGTACAAAGCTATTTTGTCATGCGTCTGCTGAAGGAAGATCGTCAGTTAAACCTGGAATCCCTCAAGGACATTTACGAATATGGTTATAGTCCGTCCAAAGGTATAATTACTGGTATGGGGCGTGAAATGGCGATGTACTTCAAGCCGGGTTTCCATCCAAATGACCATGACACACACAGTTTGCTGGCACACTGGAAAGGCAAACTTGGTCTTTAATCTGACACTAAAATAGGGCGATTGAAATCGCTCTTTTTTTACTCGATTTTCAGCATAAAGTTTCTATAATGCGCAGGAGATTTTTATTGATAGATGAACGAACATGATTCGTTTGATGCAAATAGCAGATATAGATGCGGTCACCCAGATTGAGCAACAAGTGCAATCTCATCCTTGGACCAGAACCCAGTTCGAGGAAGCCGTTAGTGCTTATCAGAGCACTATTATTGAATATGCAGGTAAAGTGGTGGGCTTTTGTATTTTGCAACCGGTACTGGATGAAGCCAATTTATTACTCATGGCAATTGACCCAAGCCAGCAGGGTAAAGGTCTTGGTTTTCAGTTGCTAGAAGAATCTATCCAGTTACTGAAAAATAATCCGGTACAGATTTTCCTGGAAGTACGTGAATCAAATACAGCTGCAATTCGTCTTTATGAAAAGGCTGGTTTTCACCAGATTGACCTGCGCAAGAATTACTATCCAAACTCGGGCGGTGGTCGTGAACATGCCATCATTATGGTGAAGGCATGTACGGACGACTTTGCCAGTCTGTTTAAATAAATCAGATTAACACTCCTTTTAGTGACGACCATCTTACTTGATGATGGGATTATTCCATCCGGAGGGTAGGGTCGTCATCAAGGAGTTTCCCAAGTGTTCAATCTCCGCCGCATTGAGCGAGCGGTTTAACCGACGCCATTGGCCATCAATCAGCAATTCAAGCGGCAGGTATTGAGACTTGTAATTCATCTTGCTGGAATGCGGGACCCAGTAACCCAGGTAAATAAAAGGCAGCTCTAATTTCTGAGCATGTTCAATCTGTTTTAGAATTGCAAAAACACCGAGTGAACGTCGATTTTCATCCGGATCAAAGAAGGTATAAACCGCAGAAATTCCGTCATCGAGCAGATCACAGGTCGATACACTGATCAGCCGGTCATCTTTCCAGAGTTCCAGGAAAAAGCTATCGGTACAGCTTTGCAACAAAAACTTTTCAAACTGATCCCGGCTTGGTGGATACATATCACCATCGGCGTGGCGTTCATTGATATAGCGTTCATACAGCGCATAGTGGCTATCATTTGCCTGCTGCGGTGCAGTAATGCGTAGGCTTAAGTCCTGATTTCTTTTCCATGCCTTTTTTGCGAACTGTTCATGCTGAATTCACGCACGGGTACACGAGAGGAGAGGCATTGACGGCACAGGTGACATTCAGGACGATACACAAAATCGCCACTACGGCGGAAACCGGTACGGGATAATTCAGAAAGTGTCACCACATCTATGCGATGTGAGGGATCGAGAAAAACCATACGTGCAGACTTGTTGGGCAGATAGCTGCAATCGTGTGGCGGGGTAATATAATACTGTAAATCGTTCAGCAGGGATTTTGGTTGATAGGAGTTCATGACAAATTCCCTCTGTTATTTTCATTCATTTAATCGCGCGTTTAACGCTATTGTTTTACTTGAAAATACACCCTCCTGATACTTTTGCCAATTGATAGGTGGGCGTTTTATCACATCCTGTAACGAATTAAGATACGCTTGGCGAGAAATTGTACTGGCACCGAGGCTTAACAGGTGGTCATTGACCAACTGGCAGTCAATCCAGGGCAGCTGATTTTCCTGACCAATCAGCATTAAAGTATAAAATGCCATTTTCGAGACATCTGTCTGGGTGCTAAACATGGATTCACCAAAACAGCCCTGTCCAATGGTGATACCATATAATCCGCCCACCACTTGCTCTTCATCCCAGACTTCAATGCTATAGCCATAACCGGCTTCGAACATATCACAGTAACCCTGAATAATATCTTCGCTAATCCAGGTGTCATCGGCATAAGCACGAGGCAGTGAACAGGAACGGATAACACGTTCAAAAGCATGATTCACAGTAATTTTATAATCATACTTTTTCATATTTCGAATCAGGGATTTACTTGGATGATAATCCTGTGGTCGGATAATGCAACGTGGTTCCGGGCTCCACCAGCAGATTGGATCACCTTCGGAAAACCATGGAAAAAGGCCATGTGAATAGGCTTCGAGCAGGGTAGATGGAGTGAGATCGGCGCCAATACAAATCAGGCCTTCTCCTTCAAGATCCACTTCTACAGGATTGGGGAAAATGAACTGTGAAGGAGGAAGATGTTGCATGTTTGAACCTGGTTTTAGAATCATCAGTATTTATCATACATAAAAAAACCGCCCAAGATGGACGGCTTTCTCATTTTCGCTGCTTAGTCTAACTTGCCCATCGCATCGAGATATTTTTCTGCATCCAGTGCGGCCATACAGCCCGAACCTGCAGAGGTGATTGCCTGACGGTATACGCTATCCGCAATATCACCCGCAGCAAATACGCCAGGAATAGAAGTTTGCGTTGCATTGCCCGCAGTACCGCTTTGCACCTGGATATAACCATCACGAAGCTGTAATTGACCTTCAAACATGCTGCTGTTTGGCTTATGGCCAATCGCAACGAACATGCCTGAAACTTCAACTTCTTGAGTCGAATCATCTTGAGTTGATTTCAAACGTACAGAAGTTACGCCTGCTTTGGCATCACCTAAAACTTCATCCACTTGATGATTCCAAATGATGCTGATTTTGCCTTCTTTCTCTTTTTCAAACAGATGGTCCTGAAGAATTTTTTCAGAACGCAGGCTGTCACGACGGTGTACCAAAGTTACGTGAGATGCGATATTTGACAGGTAAAGCGCTTCTTCAACCGCAGTATTACCACCACCGACAACCATGACTTTCTGGTTTTTATAGAAGAAACCATCACAGGTCGCACATGCGCTCACGCCTTGGCCCATAAATGCAGCTTCAGATTCAAGACCCAGGTATTGCGCGGTCGCACCGGTACAAATGATCAAGGCGTCACAAGTGAACTCTTCCATGTCGCCTTTTAGTACAAAAGGACGTACGTTCAGATCTACTTCATTGATGTGGTCATACACGATTTCAGTGCCGAAACGTTCCGCATGCGCCTGCATACGTTCCATCAATACTGGACCAGTCAGGCCTTCAGGATCACCTGGCCAGTTGTCCACTTCAGTCGTCGTTGTCAGCTGACCACCAAGTTGCAGGCCTGCAATGAGTGTCGGTTTTAAGTTTGCACGCGCTGCATACACAGCGGCGCTATAGCCAGCAGGGCCGGAACCTAAATAATCAGTCTTGAGTGACGTGCGCTCATCGGGCTATCCTTTTTGTATTTAGAAATTTATTGAATTATACGTGAAACTGTATAACAGTGGTGTGAGATTAAAGTCGATATTATTGATCATCCAAATCGATTTGGGCTATATAGAAGTGATAAAGAACAAGACCTATGTGCAGTTGCACGATACTGCATCTTTTTTCGTGTAACAGGTGCATAATAGGCATTTTATTGCGTCGTTTTTTTGAATCATAATAGCAAAAGAACATTCATGAAGAATTGGCTACAGGACAGTATATGACAACGGTGTCGAGTGCTTATGCACAGCGCTTAGTAATGACATTATTTTTGGTCTCATTTGGGATCTATCTGTTTCTTGCAACAGTGACCTATACGCCATTTGACCCGGGGTGGATGCACATTTCCAGTGACACCCAGACGGTTTCAAATGCCAGTGGGGTTGCAGGTGCATGGATTTCAGACTTACTGTTTGGTTTTCTGGGCTGGGCGAGCTTACTCATTCCATTATATCTGTTCGTAGAAGCGGTACAGGTCTGGTGGCCACACAGCTTCCTGAACCGGCCATTCCGTTATGCAGCACAATTCTTCCTGTTACTGACCACTTCTGCCTTACTGTTCCTGTTCTGGGAAGTTCCTGCTGATACACTGGATAATTCGTCGGGCGGCATTATCGGTTATGAATTAGGTCAGAGTCTTGAACAGCTATTGACGATATACGGTGCGGCAGTGTTTCTGGTGGGTTTATGGGTCATGCTGTTTACCTTGGCCTTTGGCGTGAAATGGAACAAAACCTGGAGCAGCCTGAAAGCAACGCCTGCATATTTACAGGATCTGTTTTATCGTAATGTCCCGGAAGGGGAGGGCGAGTTTGATCGCTCTATGGCAGTTGCCAAGAAAGATATCGCTAGTAGCCCTGCTAAAAAGAGCATCTCAACGCCAGTGGTTCCTGTACCTGAGCATGAGCCTGTAGAAATAGATCCCGTAGTTCGTGACCATGTAGCCGAGCGCCTGTTTGATGACATTGCTGACCGTGAATTCAAGGCGCAACAGAAAAAACATATTGAACCTGAACTTAGTCCGGAAGATGAAGAATTTGAAAAAACGCTGGAAAAAGCGCATCGCCTGATTCAGGATCCAGATCGCGTAATTACCACGGGCGAAGTTTGGCGTGCCTTGCATTCTGATGAGGATCAGCGCCATAAACAGGATATCGATGCTTTATTAAAAGCAGCGGAAGAACAACAACATACCCCTGCAGCCCCTACAACAATTGCTCCAATTCAGGAAATCAAGGCACATCTCAAAACTGAAACACCTGGACCGTCTGTGACGACGAAAAAAGGTCTGGATTGGGATGATGATGAAATCTTTGATGAGCTATTGGCAGCTGTACCGCCGGGTAAAACTGCGACGGATGTGCATAGTCCATTTACTGCGCAAGCAGCTACTGAACAGCCAACCTTAAGAATTGTTGAAGACTTACCCAAAGGTGCGGCAGCGACTGCAGCTGTGGCAACAGGCATCAGTATTCCACCGGTTTCTACGCCTGCAATACGCAACACAGGGCTAGAAACTGATTTTGATGATTTGGATGATTTGCTGGTCGAGGCTATTGAGCCAGAAAAGCCAGCCCGTGCTTCCAGCTATGCGCAATCTTCCGCTTTTGTACAGGCACCGATTCAGCATCAAGGCATAGAAGTCTCTGCACCTGAAAGCAACTCGACTGCTCAGACAGCGCTTCAGCAAAATACAAATCAGCACAATACCATTGATGCAGTCAAAGTGGCATTATCCAAAGAAGAATTTATTGAAGCATGGCATGAAACTGCGGGTGCTCCTCAAGAAGAAGATGAATTCGATTTTGATGCTCCATTGACTGACTCGATGGGCCGTCCATTGTCACGCGCCATGATGGTGGCTGAACGCCGTAAAGATCTTTCGCCATTACCAGGGCTGGAACTACTGGATGAAGTTGATCCGAACAAGAAAGTCAATTTCACCGAAGAGCAATTATCACGTCTGTCTGAATTGCTGGAAATCAAACTGCAGGAATTTAACGTCAAGGCCAAAGTGGTTGAAGCGCAGCCTGGCCCAGTGGTCACTCGTTTTGAACTGGATCTGGCACCAGGTGTAAAAGCCTCTAAAGTGACCAATATTTCCCGCGACCTGGCGCGTTCCATGTCGATGGCTTCGGTGCGTGTGGTTGAAGTGATTCCAGGAAAGCCATATATCGGGATTGAAGTACCAAACAGTACCCGTGAAATGGTACGTCTGATCGAGCTGGTTAAAACACCGAAATTTGAAGATGCAAGTGCCATCCTGTCGATGGCGATGGGTAAAGACATTTCTGGTAATCCGGTGATTACTGAACTTGGCAAGGCACCGCATATGCTGGTTGCCGGTACAACCGGCTCTGGTAAGTCGGTCGCAGTAAACTCGATGATTTTGTCGATGCTACTCAAGTACACACCTGATCAATTACGTCTGATCCTGATTGACCCGAAACAGCTGGAACTCGCAAACTATAACGATATTCCACACCTGTTGACGCCTGTAGTCACTGACATGAAAGATGCAGTCAGTGCACTGAACTGGTGTGTCAATGAAATGGAACGTCGTTATAAGCTGATGTCCTTCCTGAAAATTCGTAAGCTAAGCGACTACAACCGTAAGGTTGAAGAAGCCATTGCCAATGGTGAAGATCTGTTTGATCCAACCTGGAAAGCCAGTGAATCGGTGGCAGGGGAACGTGCACCACGTTTGACACCATTACCATCGATTGTGATTGTCGCGGACGAGTTCGCAGATATGATCATGCAGGTCGGTAAAAAAGCGGAAGAAATGATTACCCGACTGGCACAGAAATCTCGTGCTGCGGGGATTCACCTGTTACTGGCAACTCAACGCCCATCGGTGGATGTGATTACCGGTCTGATCAAAGCCAACATCCCAACACGTGTAGCACTGCGTGTAAACTCGAAAATTGATTCGCGTACCATTCTGGATGCAGGAGGTGCAGAAGACCTGCTTGGTCATGGTGACATGCTGTTTCTGGGGCCAGGTAAGATTGAGCCTGAGCGTGTGCATGGTGCCTTTATTGCCGATGATGAAGTTAACCGTATTTGTGATGCCTGGCGTGAGCGTGGTGCCCCGAACTATGTTGATGAAATTCTAACTCCATTTGATGAAGAACCAACCAATCGTGGCTTTGAAGATGGTGGCGATGGTGCTTCTGACCGTGATCCACTGTATGACCAGTGTGTGTCTTTCGTACTGGAAACTCGTAAGGCATCTACATCATCGCTACAGCGTAAGTTTAGCCTCGGTTATAACCGTGCTGCCCGAATCATCGACCAGATGGAAGAAAATGGTGTAGTGAGCGCGATGGGCGCGAATGGTAAGCGTGAGATTCTGATCTAATTCAGCATCTCCACCGATAAAAAAGCCTGCATGAAGCAGGCTTTTTTATTGCATCAGCAAAGTCTTAAGCGAACTTGGCCAATACTTCAAGGAACTCAGCACTGTGACGCGGGAATTTCGCGATCACGTCATGAATGCGTTCACCTTCAGGGTTAGTAGCATTGATATCACGACCATCTGCAACGAATTGAGTCAACAGGCGTTCATAGTCAAAAGGACGCATGTGTTTATAAGCATGATAAAGCACATGAAAGTCTGCGTTTACGCCTGTAGGAGGTAATTGAGTGAGATAGGCAAACACACGCTCATCTGACCATTCTTCGTTAAATGTTGCCGGTTGAGACAATGCCATCACAAGCTCCTTGATATAATTTTCGACATGAAAAAGGCAAAATATGAGTACGCAAGTGACAAAGTATTTTTCATTTTCTCTGTCTACCTTGAAGCTAAACTTCGGATCTTGTGATTGGGTAAAGTAAACTTTGTATAACCAGTCCACTCGAAGCATCGCTTCTCGTCTTGCGCTTCAACAAAGCAGTAATTTACTTTCAGTCCAATCGAAGCAAAGCTTCTCGTCTTGCGACTGAACAAAGCAGTGCTTTGTTCAGTCTCATATTTTGCCTTGAATCAATTTAATTGACTAATCAAAAATCAAATTATCGTTCTTCAGGTAAATTGATATTCATTTCAAGCATTTCAATATTCGCTTCAGAACGGACCTGCATTTGAATATGCTGTTCATCTACACCGCGAACATAACGATTGACCACTTGCATGATTTCTTTCTTCATCATGTCAATCTTGTCCTGGCTTAAACGACGTCCCAGACCCTGTTCAGATGCAACAATTACCTTTAAACGGTCTTTCGCGGTTTGTGCGCTTGTTGGTTTTTCCTCACTGCTAAAAAGCTTACTCCAGAATCCAGCCATGCTTATGCTCCAAATAGTCGAGCTAACCAGCCCTTTGGTTTCACTTCAATATGACGGTAAGGACGCTCTTCACCCAGGAAGCGCGCAACCAGGTCATCATAAGCCTGACCTGCAGCAGAAGCAGTAAAGTTGATAACTGGCTTGCCTTCGTTCGATGCTTGCAGGACACTTGGACACTCAGGAATTACACCCAGAGTCGGCACACGTAAAATATCTTTAGAAATGTCATCAATGGTCAACATTTCCTGTTTATCCGCGCGTTCAGGATTGAAACGTGTGATACACAGATGTTTACGGATGCGGCCTTCATTTTGTTCTACTTTTTTAGTCTTGCTGTCGAGCATACCAATGATACGGTCAGAGTCACGTACTGAAGAAATTTCAGGGTTAGTGACAATGATGGCTTCATCAGCATGGTACATGGCCATGATGGCACCACGTTCGATCCCCGCAGGTGAGTCACAAATAATGTAATCAAATTCCTGCGACAGTTCATCCATTACACGTGCAACACCTTCATCAGTGAGGGCATCTTTATCACGTGTTTGAGACGCTGGCAAAATATATAAGTTCTCAATATCCTTATCGCGAATAAGCGCTTGTTGTAATCGCGCTTCGTTATTTAAAACATTCACAAAATCATAAACAACGCGGCGTTCACAACCCATGATCAAGTCAAGGTTACGTAAACCCACGTCAAAGTCGATAACAACAGTTTTGTGGCCACGTAGGGCTAAACCTGTTGCAAAAGATGCACTTGTTGTAGTTTTACCTACACCACCTTTGCCTGACGTTACGACAACAATTTTCGCCACCGAATCCACTCCTGTTATGGTTTAAATTCCCTATTTAACATAGGGTTTTGGTGTTTATTTATACATTAAAATTCTAGAGTTTCAAATACAAGCTCTAGTTGATCATTCAAGTAAATATGCACAGGCTTTTTCACCACATGCGGTGGAATATCGTCTGCAACACAATAGGTACCTGCAATGGAAATCAGTTCTGCTTCCAGTGCATGACAGAAAATGCGTGCTGCAGTATTGCCGCCTGCACCGGCAATCACACGACCACGGGCACTGCCATAAACATGAATATTGCCAGAGGCAATCACTTCTGAACCGCTGTTAATGCCAGCACTGATAATAATGTCGCCATGATGCTGCACAATGCACTGGCCAGTACGCAGGATTTCATCATGGTAAGAAGTCACATGAGCAATGACAGGTGCTGCCTTAACTTCTTCTGTTCCAGCATCTGACTTAACCACTTCCGGTTTGACTTCAATGACCTGTTCTTTGGTTGCCTTGATTTCCTGTAGCTGACGGTCAGGTGGCAATACTGGGAACTGGATTGCACGTGCCTGATCTGCAAGCAGGCCTTCAGTCACCGCCATCGGTTGTACATCCATGCTGATCAACAGCTGGATAAGCGCGATAAGTTCCTGCTCGACAGTGCTTTCAATCACCACCAGGGTGCCCGGTGGAAAAGCAGCTTGTAATTTTGGTGCTAATTGCTGGCGGATCGCATCATGATCATTTGTTTCAAGGGTAATGCGAATCGCATTGACCATTCTGCCCTTAATCCGTATATCAGCCATAGTTCTTCCTTAATACTTCTGACTTGTAAATTTTATGTCGAAGTAATGTTGTAAATAGTGCAAATCCTAGAACAAATTTCGTTAATTCTCTAGCGATCCAGGTTATTTTTTTATGCGATCAGATGCCATAAAAAAGCATAGCATTATTCATGCTGAATTAGAGGTATGTTGAACGCTGATTTTGCTCATTTTCTTCCAGAATCTGCTGCCACTGTTTAATTTTGACCTGTTTGCGGATCGCTTCAAGTGTTTCAAAAACAGCCGACTCCACCAATTTGTCAATGTTTGGATTTTGTTCAATCTGGATCTGACTGATCTTTTCAGAAATCATGGCAAAAGTTGGATTATCTTTACTGTAATCAGTATGCGTAAACGGATCGATCAATCCTTGGGTGATATTTTCTCCCAGACGTTGTCCGATACTCTGAATCTGCTGTTCCATGCGACTGCCTACAATCGGGATTAGGCGTAACAGCCGGGTCAGCTCTGGCGTATCTTCAATGGCTTTATTCACCACCTGGCCGACGTTTTTGGAAATCATATAACGCTGTGCCTGTAATTCCTTGCCTAGGGTTTCTTGCAGGATATCTGCCAAGGCAATGGCAAATAATTGACGGTGATGCTCGACCAGGTCATCAATTAGTTGACGGTGCGTGGTACTGGTGGTTAGCTCGCGTTTAATTCCGTCCAGTACGGTCACTACAATACGGCTGGTCAATTCTTCCATAACCAGGTTGTAATAGAAGTTGCCACGCTTATACCAGCTAGACGGAATCACCTTGAAACCATGGCTATGCAGGTTGTAGCCGATAGCTACTGCGCGGAGCAGACGCAGGAAACGCAGTTGCGGCACGATCGCGAGAATTTCATACCAGTGAATAAACGGAAAGAACCACCAGCGGGCATGATGACGCAAGACTATGGCAATTAGCCAGCGCACCAATAACTCCCCAATCAGGAAAGTCGTAAACCAGCCTTCAGTAATGATCACCCAGGGACGCAGTTCAGCCTTATAAAATTGCAGGATTTCAGGCAGACGTATGAAATCGAATAACCATTGTCCGAAGTCGCTCATTAAAATGGCATTGGCACTCAGGCAGAACAGGTTGATGACGATTAACACCATCATAAAGATGTCATAGGCCAAGGCGACCTTCCAGCCCCAGGTGCCTTCACGGAAAAACTTAAAGGCGCTGGAGCTGGTTTTCGGGGGAGTTGGTTTCATAGTCTCTCAGATCAGTGCATTAGGCTGCTTGAGCCAGATCCTGCTTCATTTTTTCAATCAACTGATCTTTCTCAGTCCAAATTTGATGAACCCATTGCTGGAAACGCTCGCGGTATTCAGCATCTTCTTCATAATTACCGCCCAGTACCCAGTCCGGAATATCAATCTTTCTTAAATCTACCGCAATACGGGGTACTTCGCCTAGCCAGAATTTACCATAACCTGGTATGCCGTCCGGATAAACGATAGTCATGTCCACAAAGGCATCAATACGGTCACCCAGAATATTCAGCGCCAGGGCCAGACCGCCGGCCTTCGGTTTGAGCAAATGTTTAAAGGGAGACTGTTGCTGGTCATGTTTCTCTTGGGTAAAACGCGTACCTTCCAGATAGTTGAGCAGGGTAAATGGCTGACTCAGCAATTGCTGGCAGGATTTACGTGCTTCATCCATATCGCGATCTTTGAGTACCGGATTTTTAGCAATCTGTTCCTTGGTGTGACGCTTCATCATCGGGAAACCAAGAATCTTAAATGCCTGTCCGACGAATGGAATAAAGATCAGTTCCCATTTGGTAAAGAACCGAGTCAATGGCATACGGGTTAAGCCGAAGTATTGATTGACTGTAGTATCGACCCAGCTCTGATGATTACAGCTCATCAGGTAGCGGCCCTGCATATTCAGATCCAGAGATTCATCAATGGTAATGGTCCATTGGGTATTTTTAAGGACATTCTCGATCAGCCAGTTGTTTACGCCAAGCCAGCTGTTGGTAATCTTGATATTGGTTTCATCAATTTTGGATGACTTTTTGACTAGTTTGGTCAGACCGAGGGCCAGTACTGGCGGTCCATGGAAAAAGGTACTTCCCGTCATTACTGAAGTCACAGTCAGGCCACGTGCAATTTTTTTTAATATAGGCTGTTTTTTACTTTCCGACGACGACATATAACCCTGTCCTAAGCTGAAAATCGACTAAATTTTTTCATATTATTAACAATATACGTTTTCAATCTGAAATAGAAAAGTACCGAATGAGAACAATGGAGAAAATGTGATGAAGTTAACCGTTTTGGTTACACATAAACATTACAAATAGTTACGAAAAGATTTATTATTAACAAATCAGATATAGTTATTGATTGAATTATTGACCATTATTCTTCAAATACAACAAAACAAGTTAAGGAGGCATGCCATGCGTGCATTAGTAATATCGACAGCAGTTGTAGGGGCAATGGTATTAACAGGTTGTCAATCGACTGGTAACAACCTTGGTGGTATGGAATATGACAAAACAGCGTTAGGCACAGTAATTGGTGCTGCTGCAGGTTATGGGGTCTCTAAAAGTAACGCAAACACAAGTGCACAAAACAACCGTGCTGCAGCGATTGGCGCAGTTGTCGGTGGTTCAACGGGTGTTTACCTTGACAACAAAGAGAAGAAACTTCGCCAACAAATGGCGGGTACTGGTGTAGAAGTTAACCGTAATCCAGATGGCTCTGTAGGTTTGGTTATGCCGGGTAACATTACCTTTGATACCAATAAATCAAACATCAAGCCGAACTTTTATTCAACTTTAAACAAAGTTGCACAAACCTTAACTGAAGATAACAAGAGCGGTATTCTTGTAACAGGTTATACAGACAGCACAGGTAATGATTCAATCAACATTCCTCTGTCTCAAGCGCGTGCGCAATCTGTAGCAAGCTACTTGGCATCTCAAGGTGTTTCTACAACACGTATTAATGCACAAGGTCAAGGTTCAGCAAACCCAATCGCGTCTAACGCGACTGCTGAAGGCCGTGAGCAAAACCGTCGTGTAGAAATCAGCATCTACGCAATTCAATAATTTTTATTGAAGACTGAAAAACCACCTTCGGGTGGTTTTTTCATGTCAAAAATTTAGTGTTGTCTAATTGCATACTCAGCAAATAGACAATGACGTTGAAAGCAGCATTTTAGATTAGTCATCTTAGGCTGAGATGACTATAATCAAGCTCGAACCGAAATAGAGGAAATACTATGTCACTGGCAAGTCAGTTAAACGACAAGCAACTTGAAGCGATGAAATACACTCAAGGACCCTTGTTAGTGCTTGCAGGGGCGGGTTCAGGTAAAACTTCGGTGATTACCCGAAAAATTGCCTATTTGGTTAAGCATTGCGGGATTCCTGCGCATCGTATTACAGCGATGACTTTTACCAATAAAGCAGCACGAGAAATGAAAGAGCGTGTGACCAAATTGTTGTCACGAGAAGAAGCTAAAGGATTATCGGTTTCGACTTTCCACACCTTTGGTCTGAACTTATTACGTTTTGAATTAAAACACACGCCGTTAAAAGCCAACTTCTCTATTTTAGATGCCGATGACTGCAAACGTATTCTGATGGACTTAATGCACCGCGATAATTTGTCGGGTGCAGAAAGCAAAGAATTGATTGCCAAAGCCATGAAGATGATTTCAGACTGGAAAAATGATCTGATTGCACCAGAGCAGGCGCATACCACCTGCGAAACGCCAGAAGACATCCAATTTGCACATTTATATCAACTTTATGAACGTAACTTGCGTGCCTATAACGCCGTTGACTTCGATGACCTGATTGTGATGCCAACGCGTTTGTTACAGGAAAACGCTGAAGTGCGTGATAAATGGCAGAACCGTGTGCGTTATTTGTTGGTGGATGAATATCAGGATACCAACACCGCCCAGTATATTCTGGTGAAGTTACTGGTCGGCGTAATGGGCCAGTTTACTGCAGTAGGTGATGATGACCAGTCAATCTATGCCTGGCGTGGGGCTAAACCGGAAAACATGGCGTTGTTACAGCAGGATTTCCCGAATCTGAAAGTTATCAAGCTGGAACAGAACTACCGTTCGACCAGCCGTATTTTGAAAGCGGCGAATACCGTTATTGGCAACAACCCGCATATCTTCGATAAAAAACTCTGGTCAGACAAAGGCCATGGTGAAGTGATCCGTGTCATCACTTGCCGTAATGATGATGATGAAGCCGAACGCGTAGTCAAAGATCTCATCACGCACAAGCTGATGAATGGTAAAAACTGGAAAGACTACGCAATTTTGTACCGCGGGAATTTCCAGGCACGTATTCTGGAAACCCAGCTGCGTCAGATGCAGATTCCTTACAAGCTCTCTGGTGGTCAGTCTTTCTTTGCGCGCGCCGAAATCAAAGATGTCATGAGTTACCTGCGTCTGATCATTAATCCAGAAGATGATAGTGCCTTCCTGCGAATTATCAATACACCGAAACGTGCCATCGGTCCGGTGACACTGGAAAAATTGGGTCTGTTTGCGCAAGAAAATAATCTGTCGCTTTTGGCCGCGGCAGCTGACCAGCGTCTGACCATGGCAATGCCAAAGAAAGCCACCACTCAGCTGGCTGAGTTTGCTGACTTCATCAATAACTTTACCCGCAATCTGCTGGATGATGATGAGCCAGTACCGATTATCCGCCAGATGATGGTAGAAGCCGGCTATATCGACTACATCAAGGAATCAGCCGCAACTCCGGCACAGGAAAAAACCAAGCTCGACAATATTGAAGTGCTGTATAGCAGTATTCAGAGCCTGATTAACCGTGCTGAAGATGTGGATGAAAAGAATATCGAAAGCGTGATCCGTAAGATGGTGCTGCTGGATATGCTGGAACAGCAGCAGGAAGCAGAAGATACCGATAAGGTGAATCTGTTGACGCTACATGCATCTAAAGGTCTGGAATTCCCTTATGTTTATCTGATTGGTCTGGAAGAAGAGATTCTGCCACACAAAAACTCGATCGCAGCAGAAACGGTCGAGGAAGAACGCCGTCTGATGTATGTGGGCATTACCCGTGCGCGTCAGGGCTTGACGATTACCTTGGCTGAGCAGCGTAAGGCTGGTGGTCAGATGAAGCAGATGACGCCAAGCCGCTTCCTGGATGAATTGCCAGAAGATGAACTGGAATGGTTAGGCCGTAAGAAAAAGCTGGCTGGCAATATTGATCCGAAACAGCAGGCACAGCATTATCTGGATAATTTACGTGCACTGATTAAGCGTTAAAATTTAAGTAATTAATCTATTGATATTTTTCTACAGGAATAAAATGATGAAAGTACAGGTGAAAGTCCTTGATGCACGCCTTGGCAATGAATGGCCAATGCCAAATTATGCAACTACAGGTTCTGCAGGACTCGACCTTCGTGCATGTGTAAACGAAACTACAGTAATTGAACCAGGTCAAACAGTACTCGTGAAAACTGGTCTGGCTATTTATATTGAAGATCCTGCATTTGCGGGCCTGATCCTGCCACGTTCTGGTCTGGGTCATAAACATGGTATCGTATTGGGTAATCTGGTAGGTCTGATCGATTCAGATTACCAAGGTGAACTCATGGTTTCGGTATGGAATCGTAGCCAGACTGCATTTAGCCTGGAACCAGGTGAGCGTCTGGCGCAGTATGTCCTCGTCCCAGTGGTGCAAGCACAATTCGATATTGTGAATGAATTCGAAGCCACTGAGCGTGGTGCAGGTGGCTTCGGTCATACTGGCAAGAACTAATTCAAAAAGCCTACATTCAATAAAATGTGGGCTTTTTTAATGGTTGATAGAATAAGATTTATCCCGTTTTTCAGCTAGCATTTATCCATTCGTTATATTTTTTAAATTGATTATTTATCTGAAATCAGCTAAAAGTACAGGGTCCTAGAACAAAAACTAAAGTTTCACATCATGGTGATGACACCTGATTTTTGAACTTATATTCTCCTATTTAGCAGTGAAATTACGATCTATGGGATTTATGCATCATCCATTCCCCATGCAAATCTTTCGTGCTTATGACATTCGCGGTAAGGTTAGTTTACTCAATGTCAGCATGGTAAATGCCATTGCACATGGCCTGGCCCAGCAGTATCAGTCTGCGGGACAGACACGTGTCGCGATTGGTTATGATGCAAGGCTATCCAGTCCGACCTATGCCCATATTATCCAGCGCACCTTAAGCCTGTATGCGATTGAAGCGCACATTATCGGCTGCTGTTCTAGTCCGATGCTGTATTACACGTCACGTGAATTTGGTGGCAACGGTATCATGATTACTGCAAGCCATAATCCACGAGAAGATAATGGCATCAAGTGGTTGATTAATAATCAGCCCCCATGTCCTGAAATGATTCAGGCGGTAGGGCTGGAAGCTCAAAAATATTATTCAGATGAGCTGCAGCAGGTAGACTGGATTGAACATGAGATTATTCCAGAATATTGTCTCAAATATCAGCAGTCCATTCTCAATGATATTCAACTGAAACGCCGTTATCGGGTCGTACTGGATGGGTTGAATGGTTCAGCGGGGCGTTGTGCGGCTCTGGTATTGAACAAGCTTGGTTGTGATCTGACGACAATAAGAACTGAAGCGAACGGTCATTTTCCCGATCATGCGCCGGATCCCTCACAGGAAGCTCATTTACAGCTGTTAAAAGCAAAAGTTTTAGAGATAAGAGCCGACCTCGGAATTGCCCTGGATGGTGATGGTGATCGACTGGTACTCATCGATGCAGATGGGCAGGTTATTACGGCTGATCAGCTGTTATGCCTATGTGCGGAAATTTGTCTGAAAGATACGGTTGATAAAGAATTTGTCTTTGATGTGAAATGTTCTACCCTGGTTCGTAATACGGTACAAGCGTTGGGCGCTACGCCAGTCATGATCCGCACAGGAAGTTCTTTCCTGCGGAAGTATCTGGCGAATTCTCAAGGACAGGCGATTTTTGGTGGTGAATATGCCGGACACTATGTCTTCAATGATGGCCGTGGCGGCGGTTATGATGATGGTGTTTATGCGGCACTCAGAGTCATGGAATACCTGGATCAAACTGGGCAGACACTGGCAGAAGCACTGGCACGTTATCCAAAACGTACGGGCACTGAAGACCTGTATATTTCGACGCATCAGATTAAGCCACTAGAATTGCTTAACTTTGTTGAAGCACAATCACGTAAATTAAACGCGCGAATTAGTAAAATTGACGGTATACGTCTTGATTTTGATGATGGTTTTGGCATCATTCGAGCATCCAATACAGGTGAATACTTCACAGTGCGTTTTGATGCGGAAAATCAGAGCCGTCTGAATGAAATTCGTCACCTGTTCGTTTCGATGTTACGTGACCGCTATCCTGCGATCGCCCAAGACATTTTAGATGCTCAATAAGGAGAGGCGAATGCCAAATCAACAGACAGGCATCGACAAAGCACAAATTCTGACTGAAGCTTTGCCGTACATTCAACGCTTTGCGGGTAAAACCCTTGTGGTGAAATATGGCGGTAACGCAATGACTGATCCTGAGCTGGAGAGTTCATTTGCTCGTGACATCGTGTTGCTGAAAACTGTAGGCCTGAATCCGATCGTGGTACATGGTGGCGGTCCTCAAGTCGATTCTATGCTGAAACAGCTGGGCCGTGAATCTGAACGTATTGATGGCATGCGTGTTACTGATCCTGCAACCATGGAAATCGTTGAAATGGTGCTTGGCGGAAGCGTAAACAAATCGATCGTTAATCTGATTAACAAACATGGTGGACGTGCCATTGGTTTGACCGGTAAAGACGGTAACCTGATTCGTGCACAAAAACTGCTGATGGAAAAAACTGCTGAAGATGGTTCAGTGCAAAAAATTGATTTAGGACTGGTAGGCGAAGTAGTTGGTGTCAAAACTGATGTACTGGAAATGTTTACCAATAGCGATTTTATTCCTGTGATTGCACCGCTGGGTGTGGATGAGGAAGGCAATACTTACAATATCAATGCCGATCTGGTTGCAGGTAAAGTGGCTGAAGCCTTAGGTGCAGAAAAACTGATTCTGCTGACCAATATTAGCGGTGTGCTAGACGAAAATAAAAATCTGCTGACTGGCCTGACCACTCAGGAAGTTGATCGCCTGATTGAAACAGGTGTGATCTATGGCGGAATGATTCCGAAAGTGGGTTGTGCACTCGATGCCGTGAAAGGTGGTGTCATCAGTGCACACATTGTGGATGGTCGTGTACCGCATGCCAGCCTGCTAGAAATTTTTACTGATCATGGTGTTGGTACATTGATTACCAACCGTGTAAAGTCAGGCCATCATTAATTTAAATGATTTAATGATTAAAAAGAGTCTCAATCGGGACTCTTTTTTATGCCTTTTATTTTTAGCTCTTGTCTTCTGAAATCATCATAATTTTTCTTGAGCAGAACCCTATTGTCTTGAAAAAACAGCTTGAACCAGATTTATCTTTTTTTTAAATAAAGCATAAAAAAGCATTATTTAGCATTTTTAGCGCATAAGATTGCATGGATCAAGATTTGAAAAGCTCCAGGGACTCATGCACAATAACTGCATAAATACTCCGATACCTGAATGAAGATTATGTGCCAGCTGCTTGGAATGAATTGTGCGACACCAACAGATATTACCTTTTCATTTCGAGGCTTTTCACAGCGCGCAGGAATTACTTCAGATCATGCCGATGGTTTTGGGATTGCTTTCTTTGAAGATAAAGCTTGTCGCCTGTTTGTCGACAACCAGTCTGCGGTTGAATCACCGATTGCCGAGCTGATCCGCAATTACCCAATCAAATCACGTAATGTGATCGCACATATCCGTAAGGCGACTCAGGGTAAAATCAATCTGGAAAATTCGCATCCTTTTAGTCGCGAGTTGTGGGGACGTCAGTGGATCTTTGCGCATAATGGTGACCTGCATAATTTTTTTCCAGAGCTCTCAGGCCGTTTTACGCCAGTCGGTAATACCGACAGTGAACGTGCTTTCTGTTATCTGCTTGATCAGTTAGTAAAGCGCTTTGGTTATCATGAGCCAAAACAGGATCAGATCTTTGATCTGCTGACCGAGATTTCGCCATCCATCGCCGAGCATGGTACTTTTAATTTTTGTTTGTCCAATGGTCAGGCGCTGTTCACCTATGCCATTACCAAGCTACATTGGCTGGTGCGTGAATATCCGTTTAAGCCTGCACAACTCATTGATATTGAGGTAGAAGTCGATTTTAGCCAAGTGACCACTCCCGAGGACCGTGTCGCTGTGATTACCACGGAACCATTGACACAGAATGAGGAATGGACGGCTTTCCAACCCGGCGAAATGATTCTGTTCCAGCATGGAGCAAAAGTACGTTCTCAACTGACCCACGTAGAACGTCTGGAACGTGAGCAACTGGACCCTTCGCTCAAACGGGTGACACGTGCAGATCAGTACTGATCTCGAAGCTAATAAAGACAGTGAAAAATACTGTCTTTTTTGTTTAATATTCATGTAAAAATCAAAGATTAATAAGAGCTTATAGCTCTTATTGGTTAATTAATATCTGATCTTTTTGCTCAGAATAAATTAATTTTAATTATATATAACAAATACTTAAATATAAAAATACAATTTCACCACTAAAGCCGACTAATTCACTTCATTTTTATTTAAATCAATACCCTATATGCTTCAAGTTATGTGATAAATCCTCAATATTTATAGGTGGTCGTAATGAAAATGAAATGGGTTCCAGAATACGATACTGGTATCGATGTGATTGACGATCAGCATAAACGAATTCTCGATTACATTAATGAAATCGACGAAATTGATGTCAATACCAATCGTGCGCGTGTTAAGCAAATTCTAGAAAATATTATCGATTACACACAATCGCATTTCACTTTTGAAGAATCACTTCAAGAAGAGGCGGATTATAAATATCGTGTACCGCATAAACGTGTGCATGATCTGTTCATTAAGAAAATTGAGTCGTATCGTGACCGTTTTGAAATGGGACATTCGATTGAAGCTGAATTGCATGAAGTATTATCTAAATGGCTGATCAACCATATTCAGCATGATGATGCGGATTATGTGGGTGCAGTGAAAGAAAACATGATCGGCCTGATCAAAGAAAAAGAAAAGAAAAAGGGCAAAAACTGGTTCGCTCGTTTCTTCTCATAAAGCAATTTTCCCCTATAACAAAAATTAAAGTCTAATGATCATTTTGCGCAGCAAATCATCTTCGGGTGGTTTGCTTTTTGTTTTTGATTTTCACCGCTATGCAAGGCAAAATAGCGCTAGATTTTTATAGGAATGCATCATGCAGGACAATGCTATGTCAAAATGGTTATCGCCTCTGATGGCTTTTTGTTTATCTTTTCTTATTATTGCGACCCTCGCACCAATAACAGGTATTCAGATTGATCGTCAGCTTGATTTCTGGATGTTGTGGTTAGCGACAATGCTGATCCTGGCGCTTCCAGTCTGTTATCTGGAAATTGCTTTAGCGAAACGTTCCAAGACCACCGCATTACATGCATTGTCGAGCCTGACCCGTGAGGCAGACAGTTCGCAGCGCTGGCGTATTGTCGGCTGGCTGGCTGTGGTGTTTATTCCATTTCTTGCGGGTGCAATGCTGAATCATGCCTCCAACGTAGTATCGATTGCCAATCTTGAAGTGCAGCAACCGGCCATCCTGGCTGGATTGGTGATTGCGGCTTTGCTGTTGTCTTTAATTCCACGTCTGATTCTGGTGGGAATTACTACTATAGGCGTGATTGCATCCTTGGTCCTTGCCAATGTCATGGGTACAGCACTGCCTGAATGGCAACTAACTCCGGTACAATTCTCTGAATGGGGTAACGCAACGGTACTAGCACTGGTGGCCAGCGGGCTAGGCATGGGCTTGTACTGGCAGTCTAGTTTGGCTGCTGTCAAACAGCAGGATGTAGCGACCAAAACAGTATTACCGATCTGGATTGCACAACTGCTTGCAGTAATTGCTTTTGGTTTCTTCGCGGTAAAAGCTGAAGTACCTGCATTTGCCTTGATCGCTGCAATTGTAGCTGCTGCCGCACTGATGTTACAGATGGCGCGTGAACAGCTGCAACAGCGTCAGATAAATGTCATCATTCAATGGGTAATTGTGGCGGTGGCAACACTGGTCTGGTTGATTCCAAATATCACACCAGTATTTAATAACCTGCTGATCCTTTGGGGGCTGGTGATCAGCCTGATCTATGCCTTGTTTGCTGGTTGGATCATGAAGATCAGTCATCTTCGTAAATCAATGAATTTCAGTTCAGAGGCGTTCTATAACATCTGGCGTATTGCGGTTCGGGTGGTATTACCAGTGTCGATTGTTGTGGCCATTATTGCAGTGTTAGGGCAGTGGTTCTGATGAATCAGTCAGCGTTGATTTGGGTGGCGTATGCTGCCCCTGAGCAACAGTTTCATATTGCAGTACCGTTTCAGCAGGGCATGACTGCACTGGATGCAATTGCTGCAAGCGGCATCCGCGATCAGGTGGAATTGCCTGAACCTTTGAATCTGGGAATATTTGGCGTGCGCTTGCAGGAGCATGCACAGCTTTTGAATGCTGGGGACCGTATAGAAATTTACCGTGCGTTGATCATTAATCCTAAAGATATCCGCCGTAAACGTGCAGCGCAAAATCCTGTAGGACGTTATAATAAAGGTAATCGATCCAAGCTGTGGCAATCTTAAGATTGATCAAATGCGTCATAAAATCGGCAAAATGCCAGTAATTTGATAAACCTATGCAGTTAATTAGAAAAACCCCTAGAAATACAGGGGTTTTTTTATGGAAAAGCGATTATAGTGGTGGTGCTGTCAGAATCGCTTCTTTTGAACCAGGTAAACCGGGTTGTGACGCTGGAATGGTTTCTAGACCTTCAATGCGTTCCACAATACCGTTTGGATTGAAGTAGATTTTTAAGTGCTGACCACGTGCAGCAGGAATGTTGGCTTTTTTAGCATAGGTTCCTGGGGTATAATTGTAGATGTAGTCCCAGCGTAATGGATTTAAAGGATCTGTCACTGTTGGGCTGCCAAGTAGGAAGCGGACTTGTTGGTGGCTCATTCCCACCTGGATTTTAGAGGCTTGTGCTTGAGTTAAAGGTGTTCCTTGAGGAATATCAACTTTGTACACACCTAAGGTCGAACAGCCGACGAGCAATGAAGTGACGAGTAACGTCAACATGATTTTTTGCATTTTGCTACACTATCCCAAATTAATTATGATGCATTTGATCCAAGGATAGATCATACTGCATCTAAACTTTGTTGCATATTCCAACTTTAATTTTGTTGAGAGACCTTTTTACATGCCTATTTCAAATCAAGATTTACGCAAAGCTGGACTGAAAGTTACCCTGCCTAGAATTAAAATATTAGAACTATTAGAAAACTCACGTCAGCACCATTTAAGCGCGGAAGATATCTACAAGACTTTACTCGATCAAGGGGAAGATGTGGGTCTTGCAACTGTATATCGTGTGTTAACACAGTTTGAAGCAGCAGGCATTATTCAGCGTCATCACTTTGAAAATAATCATTCTGTATTTGAAATTATGCAGGATGATCACCATGATCACCTGGTATGTCAAAACTGCAATAAAGTTGTTGAATTCACCAATGACGTAATTGAACATGAACAGCACGAAGTTGCGAAAAAATTCGGCTTTGAATTAACAGGCCACTCACTGAATCTGTATGGTTACTGTGATGAACCTGAATGTCAGGACGCTTATCGTAAAAAATAATGCCGGGATGTTCCTAGGTATAAAAAACAGGCTTCAAAGGAAGCCTGTTTTTTTATGAGGATGATTAATTAATCTTAAGATTGTCCATCAAAGGTAATATTGCTGCCGGCATTCATCAGATGTGCACCACCTTCTTCGGATAACTTGATTTGCAGACGCAGATCGTTTGGAGAATCGGCATGTTTCAACGCATCCTTATAGCTGATCTGTTTGGCCTTGTACAGGTCATACAGTGCCTGGTCAAAGGTCTGCATTCCAAGTTCACGTGAACGCTTCATCAAGTCTTTAATTTCATGCACATCACCTTTACGGATCAGATCTGAAACTAAAGGTGAGTTGATCAGGATCTCAATTGCGGCACGACGGCCTGTACCATCAATGGTTGGGATCAGCTGCTGTGCCACCATCGCTTTCAGGTTTAAAGACAAGTCCATAAACAGCTGGTTATGGCGGTCTGCTTCAAAGAAATGAATAATCCGGTCAATGGCCTGGTTGGCGTTATTGGCGTGCAAGGTCGCAAATACCAGGTGACCGGTTTCCGCAAAGGCAATAGCATAGTCCATGGTTTCACGGGAACGGATCTCACCGATCAGAATCACGTCTGGTGCCTGACGCAGGGTATTTTTCAATGCCACTTCAAAGGAGTCAGTATCGATCCCGACTTCACGCTGGGTGATGATACAACCCTTATGCTGGTGCACAAATTCGATCGGGTCTTCGATGGTGATGATATGACCTTTGGAATTTTCATTACGATAACCAATCAAAGAGGCAAGGGAAGTCGATTTACCGGTACCTGTTGCGCCCACGAAGATGATAATCCCGCGCTTGGTCATCGCCAGTTCTTTCAGAATTGGCGGTAACTTTAAATCATCCATAGTAGGAATGACGGTTTCAATACGACGTAGAACCATACCCGGCTGATCACGCTGCTGAAATGCACTGACACGGAAACGTGCTGATTTGCTGGGATTGGTAATCGCAAAGTTACACTCACGTGTATCGGCAAATTCTTTGCGCTGTTTTTCCGTCATAATTGAATGCAGAATCTGGCCTACTGCTGGTCCAGGTAATTTGACTGATCCAATCGGCACAATTGAGCCATTCACTTTAATTGAAGGTTCGACATCTGCAGTAATGAACAGATCCGATGCCTTTTGCGCCACCATATAGTCGAGCAAGCCGTTAAAATCCATACTTCGTCCCCGAGAAAATCAAAAACATTTTTTTATAGGAAAGATTCAGGCTGTTTAGCAGCAGTACGCGCAACTTGTGGGCTGATCACGCCTTTAGATACCAGTGTTTTCAGGCTCTGATCCAGCGTAGTCATACCATAGTTGGCACCGGTCTGAATGGCAGAGTACATTTGAGCAACTTTGTTTTCACGGATCAGGTTACGGATAGCCGGAATACCGATCATGATTTCATGTGCAGCGACACGACCACCACCATTTTTCTTGAGCAGGGTTTGTGAAACGACTGCTTGTAATGATTCAGACAGCATGGCACGAACCATGTCTTTTTCTTCGGCCGGGAATACGTCGATCACACGGTCAATAGTTTTAGCAGCAGAAGTCGTATGCAGGGTGCCAAACACCAGGTGACCGGTTTCAGCAGCAGTGAGTGCCAGACGGATGGTTTCAAGGTCACGCATCTCACCCACCAGGATAATATCCGGGTCTTCACGTAATGCAGAACGTAATGCTTCATTGAAACCATGCGTGTCACGATGCACTTCACGCTGGTTGATCAGACATTTTTTGGATTGGTGTACAAATTCAATTGGATCTTCGACGGTCAGAATATGGTCATAGCGGTTGTCATTAATATAATCCAGCATCGCCGCCAATGTGGTTGATTTACCCGAACCGGTTGGACCTGTGACCAGTACCAGACCACGTGGATATTCACAGATATCCTTAAAAATCTGTCCCATGCCCAGATCTTCAAGGGTCAGGACTTTAGAGGGAATGGTACGGAATACCGCACCGGCACCGCGGTTCTGGTTAAATGCGTTGACACGGAAACGGGCCACGCCAGGCACTTCAAAAGAGAAGTCAGTTTCCAGATTTTCTTCAAAATCACGGCGCTGTTTATCGTTCATGATGTCATAAACGAGTTTATGCACTTCTTTGTGTTCTAATGCTGGCAGGTTGATGCGACGAACTTCCCCATCGACACGAATCATTGGCGGTAAGCCCGCAGACAAGTGTAAATCCGACGCACCATTTTTAGCAGAAAATGCCAACAATTCTGTGATATCCATAAGGTCCCCGAGTTCATTAAAATGTTAATTATTTTGATAGAATAATAAGGCTTTCCCACAGCTTAACCAACACTTAGTTCATGGGCAAGGGAAAAAAAGATGAATGAAATGAGAACCCCATCAATGAATATGTTGCAACAGTCACGAAATCAGGTCTTAGCTCAGATTGAAAGCGCATGTGTCGAGGCCGCGCGTCAGCCAGATTCGGTGCAACTGCTGGCGGTATCCAAGACCCAGCCCAGCGCAATACTGGCAGAAATGTATCAGGCTGGGCAACGTGCATTTGGTGAAAACTATTTGCAGGAAGCACTGGAAAAAATCACCGCGCTAAAAGAGCTAGAGATTGAATGGCATTTTATTGGACATGTGCAGCGTAATAAAACCAAGCCGCTGGCAGAAAAGTTTGACTGGGTACATGGGGTAGATCGTCTGATCATTGCCGAACGTCTGTCTAATCAGCGCGAAGATAATCAAGTACCCCTAAATATTTGTCTTCAGGTGAATATCGACGGGCAGGATACTAAAGATGGCTGTCAGCCAGAAGAAGTACCGGATCTCGTAGCGCAGATCAGCCAGTTACCAAAACTGCGTCTGCGTGGTTTAATGGTGATTCCGGCGCCAAATAATACAGCGGCTTTTGCTGATGCCAAGGCTTTATTCGAAGCGGTTAAAATGCAACATGCCAAAGCTGAGGATTGGGATACTTTAAGCATGGGGATGTCAGGGGATATGACCGAAGCGATTGCGGCAGGTTCAACCATGGTGCGGGTCGGCACCGCCTTGTTTGGGGCACGTCCTAAAAAGAATTAACGGATCCATATTTTTAGACAGGTTTTTAGAATTGTTAAGAAAAGTGTTATTGCATTGAGCGGGATAACGCTTTTCTTTGTTGTGGTTCGAGTAATTTTGCCATTAAGCTAGCCAGTAGAACTAAAACCAGCATAGTCGCAACTAGGGCCAGAACAGCACCCCCTAGCCCATAAGCACGGCTTTGTGGAAAGCAGCCCAAAATAAACAGTAGTAAAGGAAAATGAGTCACATAGAGGGTATAAGAAAAACTCGCGGACTTTACCCAGACTGGTTGATAATAACTGAGTTTTTGTTGCAGTTGAATCAGCCAGCAGACAAAAGCCAGTCCTATCAACGTGTTAAATGGCACAAAATAGTTACCACGATAAATTTTAGCCTGATCGATCATATGAAAGTGATAGGCGTCTCTACAGGCAATGAAAAAAGCCAAGCTTAGGCATCCCAGTTTGAGTGAATTCAAATGATTTAAGACATACTGTTGAATATGACCAAATGAACTGGCAAAGGCTGTCAGCCATACAAGCAAATAAATCAGAAATTGGGGATTAAGTGCGGTAAGTGTAATTAACACTAAAGCAAAACTGAGTTTGGCAATAACAGAATGTTTTTAAAAAAGGCAAAAAGCCCGCCAGCACATAAAACCAGACCTCAAAACTTAAACTCCATAGTGGCGCATTGGCAGATAGCGTGGGCGTCACAAAGCCATTTAAAAAGAACAGTGAACCCAGAAAATTGTCCCACTCCAGACTATAGGTGGTACGAATCATCATGCCAAAACTGTTCTGAAACTGATGTGTATGAGAGCTAAAGAAGTAAGGCGCCAGAATATATAAAGTTAAGGTCAGGGTAAGAGCAAACAGGAAGGGCGGTAAAATTCTACGGCAGCGCTGCCGGATATAGTGAGACAGATTAAACTGGCTATTTTGCTGGATATTATTCTGTATAGAGGTTCCGATCAGATAGCCACTTAGAGCAAAGAACATCATCACCGCGGCCTGACCAAGCAGCCGGACCCAAGAATACAGTGTTAAATCAAAAGGGGCGATAAAAGCCTGAAAGCAGTGACTAAATAGCACCACAATTGCACTCACTCCACGCAAGCTTTCCAGTTGTAAACTGAATTCAGCTGAAAATCTGCGTGAAGTCATATTCATGAGCGCTAGCCTATAATCTGAATGGTACTGGCACCAGAGCCAACGGGTTTAACCTGAATCTGGACTGGAATCCGTTCATGCATTTCCTGGATATGCGAGATCAGCACCACTTTACGGCCCTGGCTTTGCAGATGATCGAGAGCATTCATCACCATATGTAAGGACGCTGGATCGAGTGTCCCAAAACCTTCATCAATAAATAGCGATTCCAGCTTCATCGAGCCAGACGCCATATTGGCAATGGCCAAGGCTAAAGCGAGTGATACCAAGAAAGTTTCCCCACCGGACAGCGAAAGTACAGGGCGGACCTCACTGTTCATATCCAGGTCAATAATCGCCAGACTCAGACTGTTCGGAATACGATGCAGCTGATAGCGTGGAGCCAAAGGCTGGAGCTGCTGATTGGCATATTCAACTAGAATATCCAGATGATGTTCCTGGGCAATTTTCTGGAATTTGGTGCCTTCTTTATGTCCAATCAGGTCATAAATCCGACCCCAACGATATTCCTCAGCCTTAATCTGTTCAATCTGATGCTGGTATCTGGCATACATACTCTGGTTGTTGGCATTCATACGCAGTTTGGCATCGGTTTCATTCAGTATTTCTTGTTGTGCTGTCTTTTCCTGTATCAGTGCAGCCAGTTTTTGTTCAATCTCTTCAAATTCATGTTCAGGCTGCAGTTTTAAATGTGCCTGATATTGTTCTTCGAGTAACTGCCATGCGGTTTTGGCATTTTCCAGTGCCTGTTTTTGATTGGATAAATCCTGGCGGATACGTTGATGGCTGATGAGATCAATACCCAGCCATTGTTCAATTTGCGTCGTAGTCACCTGTGGATGGTTCTGCTGCCAAGCCTGAATACTCTGCTGATATTGCTCAAGTTGCTGATCAATCTGCTTTTGTTGGGTTATAAAATCCTGCAACTTAAGATTGGCCTGATGCAGCTGTTTTTCTGCCTGACTGGTTTGTTGTCGCTGGATGTCTAGTTGCTGTTGCAAAGCTTTGGTTTGCTGATCCAAAGTCGTCTGCCACTCTGCAGCTACCCGATATACTTGTCCTGCATGTTGCCCGGTCAATTCAGCTAGTTGCTGGCGTAAGTCCTTACCTTGCTGGATAAGTTGCTCTAAAGACTGGTGGCGTTGCGCAAAATTCTGCTGTTCAACTTGCAGCTGATATTGGGTTTTATCAACTGCTTGTTGCTGTGCTTGCAGCTCAGATTCCAGTTGCTTTTGCACACTTAAATGCTGCATGCGCTGTTGTAACTGTTGTTGTAGAGTGGATAACCATTTTATCGGATCCTGAGATGCATAGTTCTCAGGCAATACATTGATTAGGGGGTGAATAAGCTGGGTCAATTGAGTGCGCTGTTGCAGAACCAATTGCAGTTGATGTAAGTGCTGCTGCTGCTGACGCCATTGCTGTAATAGCTGCTGTAACTGCTGTTCTTGTCGTTGCAGCTGTTCAATCTGCTTTACGACACTATTGCTATGGTCTTTCAAAAGGTGAGCTAAACGATTTAAGTCATTTTCACTCTCAGTAATAACCCCTAAATTCGCCAGCTGCGTTGTATATTCAATCTGTTGCTGCTGAATTTGCTGCTGGAATGCTTGCAAACGCTGCTGTTGCTGTTCAATCACAGTTTGCAGCTTTGAGATTTCAATCTGTTTCTGCTGCTGGGTCTGACTTAGCTGATCAAGCTGTTGTCTGGCTTGCTGTAATTGCTGTTCCTGTAGCTGACATAAGCTTTTGTCCAGTAGCTCATGTTGTCCTTGAGTAAAAGGATGTTCATGACCGCCGCATACCATACAGGGTTCATCAGGTTTTAATTGGGCACGCAGTTCCTGCACGCTTTGTGTATGCAATAAACGCTGCTGAGCTAAAATCCGCTCTAGCTGTTCATAAGCCTGTTGTTCAGATTGAATCTGTTGCTGCAAAGTCTGTTCAGCATTTTGCAGCAATTTCAGCTGCTGTTGCTGGGTATGTATAGAGGTTTGTAGCTGCTCTGACTCTTGAGATTGTTGCAGAGTCTGTCGTAAGCGTTGCTTTAGCCCATCAAGCTGAAGCTGTTTGGTATAATGCTGTTGGAGGGTCTGCTGAACAGATTTAAGTTGCTGGTCTAACTGGTCAATACTTTGATGTTGCTGGATCCAGTGGTTGAGCTTGGCAGATAATTCGGTAACGATTTTTTCCAGTGCAGACAAAGGCTGATTTAGGCTTTCAGGATTTTTTTGCAATAGTTGTTGATACTGCTGTAAATAGTCCTTTATACGTTGCAGGGTACTTTGCGGCTCCTGATCAAAAACACTTAAAAATTCTGATTGGGTTAACTGCTGACTAATCTGCTGCTGTTTAGCCTGAGCATGACTTAAGGCCAATTGCTGCTGTGCTAACTGCTGTTCTAGGGGGTGCAGGTGAGTAGTTTGAAACTGATTTTGCTCCGTATTCAGTTTTTTATACTGTTCAGATACCGTATGGATAGCATGATCCAGCTTTAAACCTGCTTCCAGATGTGGCTTGATCTGGTCTAAATGCTGCTGAAATTTCTGCTGCTGTTGCTCCAAGGCTACTAGTTTGGTTTCTTCTTCAGTAAAGCGTTTTTTTAGCGTTTCAAACTCAAGGGTGAATTGTACCTGTTGTTGCTGAATCTGAATTTTTTTCGGTTCTAAACGGGAATGCTGAATAAACTGATCACGGATAGACTGGAATTCATCCAGCTGTTCCAGTAATTGTTGCTGTCCTGCAGATTTATTTATGGCATCCAACTGGACATCATACACTTCTTTTTTTGCATGGACTTCGGCATACAGCTTATGTCGGTCCAGATGCCATTTTTTCTCATTTTCCAGCAGTTTTTCAGATTGCTGAAGATTCTGTAATTGTAAAGACAGCGCCGTCTGTTGCTGTTTTAAGGCGTTAATATCTTCTTCGGACAGGGTTTCAATATGTCCAATCAGCTTTTCCAGATCACTGCGCTTATTTTTTACTTCACTGAATTTTTTGTGCTGCTTTTTGACTGACCACACTGAAAATTTGTGAATTGGTCAAATATTCCAGCAGGTCTGCACGTTCATGATCTTTGGATTTTAAGAAGGCTCCCACTTCAGACTGCGCAAGTAGGACAGCACGGGTAAACTGCTCAAAGCTGAGTCCAATCAGTTTTTCAATAAGTGGCGTGACTTCGGATATTTTTTGGGTGAGCGTGGTGTCATCATCAAGGCATTTGATATAACGGTCGACTTTTAAATTGCCATCAATTTTATTGCGGGCACGGCGGATTTCCCAACGGGCAAGATAGCGCTTGCTATCCAGCGCAATAAATTCCAGTTCACTAAAGCCGGTGGTTGTGCCACGACGCAGAATATTTTTAGAATCTTTGATGGAAACATCCTGTCCACCCGTATCTTTGAGACTGCCAGTTGCACCTTTTAAACGTGGAATTTCGTTATACAGTGCCAGACACATGGCATCCAGCAGGGTAGATTTACCTGCACCAGTTTTACCGGTAATGGCAATCAGGCCGGCATGTGCCAACGGGCTATCATCAAAGCAAATATCATGGGTACCAGCCAGAGAAGCCAGATTATTTAAACTCAAACGTAAAATTTTCATGGCATTTCCTTATGGCTGCTGCACATCAATATCTTGCTGGGCTTCATGTAGCAGCTGCAGGAAATCACGCTTTACCGAGTCATCTGGATCATAACCCATCTTTTCCCAGAGGTTACCGAACAGGGATTCCGGGGTCGGAGGCGCCAGATCAATTTTAGAAATGTGCGTGCTTGAGTCCGTTACTTGCTGATAAATCCGGGAAATACGTAGCAGTCGGTAACGGTTTGGCGGCAAAGCCTGTTCAATCTGCTGTCTGAGATCTACTGGGGGAGGCGTAGTGGCGGTGTATTCAATTTCTAAGAAATGGCGTGCAAACAGCTGTTCAATTTCACCACTCGGCAAGGCCTTGACTTGGTCAATCAGATCATTGAGGTCGGCACGAATCCGGAACAGATCTACAGTGCGTGGAATGATCAGAGGCTCATATTGAAAGCGTTGTTCATCTGACTGCATCGGGTCAATTCGTACCTCTACAACCTGATGTTTATAATTTAATTCACTAAAAGACAAAGGAATCGGGGAGCCACTATAGCGGATATGTTCCTGACCGACTTTCTGCGGCTTATGTAAATGCCCCAACGCGACATAATCAATACCCTCTTCAAAAAGCGCCGTCGATAAGGCTTCTTCATGTCCCACTACAATCGGACGTTCTGAATCCGAAGTTTCTCCGCCTTGCATATGCGCATGTGACATCAGAATCAGCGCCTGATCTGGCTGTTTACGTGCCTTGGCTTCAGCGATCAGTTGTTGATGCAGATAGCTAATCGCGTTTTGACTGTTGGTGGTATGTTCATTCAGTCCGGTAATTTCGGCACTACGCAGATAAGGCAAGGCCAGGCACCAGGCTACAATTTTCTGTTCAGGGCTATAAATCGGCACTATCAGACGATCCAGATCCAGCTGGTTATTTTCCTTGCGGCTGATGACACCGACTGCACGTGCATTGAATTTGGCAAGAAAAGGCTCAACCTGCTCGATGCGATAACCCGAATCATGGTTGCCGGCAATCATCAGGGTTTGCATGTGCGGTGCCAGTGTATGGGCACTGGTTAAAAATTGATAAAGCTGTTTCTGAGCGCTGGAGGACGGATTGATGACATCAAAGATATCGCCTGCAATTAGCAGGGCATTTGGCTGTTTTTGTTTAATTTGTTCCAGCAACCAGCTCAAAAAATGGCGATGTTCAAATTCACGATCATGATTATGGAAAAATTGTCCTAAATGCCAATCTGATGTGTGTAAAAAATGAACTGCCATGTCCCCTGAGCCTATAAAAGTTTAAACACCCGAAGTGGGTAAAAGCATGGATGAAACCAGCAAAAATCTTACTTCCGAAGCAGGAATGATCGTTTTGGTCTGGATGAAAAATATCAGTATAGTGAGCTCGATCTGAGAAAACCAGTATCGGGTTGGGCAACTACTTTCTATCTGACCCTAATAAGGCAATTTAATTTCTTGTTTTTTATCTATGTTTAAACTGGAGCAATAAGGAATAAAAATTTAGAAGCCCAAAAAATAAAGACCGACGATTCGAGTGATGGTGAAATCGTCGGTCAAAGTATGCTGTTTAAGAAAATTTTGGCTGCTATTCAAAACTTTCTGCTGCACACGAGTCTTATTGCTTTAGCAAAGATCAAACAGATTTGTGGATGCCGGTACAAATTTGGTGACCTTGTATCCTATATAACGTCAGCTTTACAGGATCGGTTGACAATACAATGAAAAAAAGCTCATTTTTTTTTATACTGACTACATCCTTTTGTGTGAGTGATGGCTATGGCGCCGCTAAAACGCTATTTTCTCTGGTTTTTTTTAATATGTTTTGTGATGACCTGTATTTGCGGCGTGATTGCAGCCCTAATGCCGATGGGAATGGGGGCTGTGCTGACCATGGTGCCGTATCTGGTGGCCATGATCTGGGTATTATTTAAATTTCTTCGTCAGAACCGTCGGGCACCGACACAAGCCGAACGTAAAAAATCACTTTAGGATTCAGCCTGATTTTCTGGGGGTATAACCTGGCATTTTTATTATTGGGAATTCTGGTCGCAACCCGGTCCAATCCGAATGCCTGGCAGGATTTCATACTGTATCTTCAACAACCGCAGTTTATGAGTGTCGTGGTGATCATGTTCCTGTTGATTGCGATTCCATTGTATCTGCTGACTTACTGGTTCTATGGAAATCAGGCTCAGCGCATGGCCAACAAAATGTTTGGTAGCTCTCAGTAAATTATTTGCACATAAGTGACTAGAACTTTAGTCTAAAAAAAAAGCCTGAAACCCCTTAATATTCAGGCTTGATATCTTTTACTGTAAGTCATTACGATGAATGGTATTTTTTGATAACTGCAAAGATTGGCCAGTTCAGTACAATGTTTGGGACCTAAGAAAAACAGCGACTGAATAACAATGCATAAGCCTGTCGTACTCATTACCGGAGCTAGTGGTTTTATTGGCCAATATGCGGTCAAACACTTTCTTGGACTAGATTGTCATGTCATTGGCCTGACGCGTGAACACCATCGCCTGGAAATGCATCCAGATTTTCACTGGATCAATGATTTTGATGAACTGCGTACCCGTCAGATTGATTATGTCATTAATCTGGCGGGTGAAAATATCGGTGCAGAGCGCTGGACTGCCGAGCGTAAAAATATTCTCTTGCAGAGCCGATTAGACACGACCCGTCAACTTTATGAATTTTTAAAAAAGAATCAGATTTTTCCGAAATGTATTTTGTCTACATCTGCCGTGGGTTATTACGGTATTGATCCTCAAGAACAATGGCAACAGGTGTATACGGAAGAAGCTGCGCCCCAACAGATTTTCATGTCTCAGCTTTGTGCGCAGTGGGAGCAGCTGGCCTTATCCTATACTGATCAGAATACCAAGATTATGCGTTTTGGTGTGGTGCTGGGTAGAAGAGGTGGCATCTTGCCACAAATGCTGATGCCAATCAAAATGAATCTGGTGGGTCGAATCGGGAGTGGTCGGCAGCCATTCGCCTGGGTGCATATCCAGGATCTGCTTAACGTGATGGATTTTCTGCTGCATGAAAAAAGCAATGCTCACATCTTTAATGTGGTTGCGCCTGAGAAAACCAGCCAGCTGCGTTTTAGCCAGACAGCAGCAGAGCTACTGAAGCGTAAACCGCTATTCGCTTTGCCTGGAAGTATTATGCAGTGGATGTTGGGTGAGCAGTCACAACTGATTTTAAATGGTCAGTATGTCCAGCCTAAAGCACTGCAAGATGCTGGCTTTGAATTTGAGTTTCCAAGCATCAAGGAAGCACTCACGGATCTAGTGGGCAAGCGCAGTTAAAAGCTGTAACTGATCTGGTGCATAGGCTTGTGAATCCACTAAAGTCGACTGTCCGAACATCAGCTGTCTGAGCAAAATAGCGGAGGCAGGCGCCATACATAAGCCATTGCGGAAATGGCCGAAATTGGCCCAGCCATTTTTCAAATTTGGCAGTTGACCTATATAAGGAATGCCTTGCGGTGAGCCGGGACGTAAGCCAGCCCATTCCTGGACAATCGGGAATTCAGCCAGTTCTGGAACCATCTCAAAACTGGCATCCAGAATTTTCTGACGAATCTCGACAGCAGGCGTGGTATTAAAACCAACTTCGCGCATGCTGGAACCACAGACAATATGCCCATCCTGACGTGGAATCAGGTACATGACCTGATTCATACACATGGTCGGCAGCCAGTGTTCTGGCGTTTTAAACAACACCATCTGCCCCTGAACAGGATGCACTGGGATATCTCTTTTTAGCTGCAGCGACCATTGTGCTGACCATGCGCCGGTGCTGAAGACAAACTGATCTGCTGCAATCCAGTCGCCCTGTTCAGTTTGCACCGCATCAATTTGTGCATTACCAATTTTTATTTTCCGAACTGGCGTATGTTCTAGCCAGCTCACGTGGGGATGCTGTTTTAAATAATGAATAATGGATTGGAGTAAGCGAGGGTTACGCACATTGGCGATGTGGGGGAAGTACAAAGCATGTTTAAATTCGGATGAAACCTGCGGATTAATCTGCTCAATCTGTTCCTGCTCGATATAAAGCGCTTGCTGCATCGGCTCATGATGTCGTTCAGCATAGTGATAGCCAATGTCGAAATCTTCTTCATCAAAGATCAGCATGCCGGTTTCATGAATTTCAAAATCAATGCCAGTAACTGGTTTTAATTTGTTATTCCAGGCCTGATATAGCGGTTTGGCATATTTGGCCAAGGCATTGACTGCCTGAGGATAACGCCATGGATACATCGGGGAAAGAATACCGCCACCGGCCCAGGAGGCAGCTTTTCCTGCCTGCTGCTGATCCAGAATCGTTACTGAACAGCCCTGTTCAATCAACTCCAGTGCAGTCATGAGTCCATTAATCCCTGCACCGATGATGGCAATATGCATCAGGTTTTAACCCTTATTTTCGAATCTTGTTTAAACCAAAAACCAAAAAATGCCTTCCTTTAATCAAGAAAGGCATTCCAGACTATTTCATTTCTTTCAGTTTTACTGCAGCTTCTTCCGCGAAGTAAGTCCAGATGCCATCTGCACCAGCACGGCGGCAGCTCATCAATGATTCCAGAATCACGCTGTCAGATAGCCAGCCATTCTGGATTGCACCCGCCAGCATCGCATATTCACCGCTGACCTGATACACGAAGGTTGGAATGCCAAAGGTATCTTTGACTTCACGTACGATATCCAGATAAGGAAGGCCTGGTTTTACAATGACCATGTCGGCACCTTCCTGAATATCCAAGGCGATTTCATGCAGGGCTTCGGCACGGTTGCCGACATCCATCTGGTAATTGTACTTATTGCCGCCTTTCAGGTTGCTTGAAGAACCTACTGCATCACGGAAGGGGCCGTAGAAGCTGGAGGCATATTTGGCAGAGTAGGCCATGATAGACGTATAGATATGACCATTGGCTTCAAAAGCTTCACGAATCGCGCCAATACGGCCATCCATCATATCACTTGGTGCAAAGATATCCGCACCGGCTTCGGCATGGCTTAAGCCCTGTTTAATCAGACATTCAACCGTTTCATCATTTAAGACATAACCAGTTTCATTGATAATGCCATCCTGACCATGCGTGGTATAAGGATCCAATGCGCCGTCGGTAATCAGTACTATTTCTGGTAATTCTTTTTTCAGCAGGCGAACAGTGGTTTGAACCAGACCATCTTCACGCCATGCCGCTTCAGCAGTCAGACTTTTGTCTTCTTGTGGCGTTACCGGGAACAACGCTAGTTTGCTGACACCCAACTCAAGCAGGCGTTCAGCTTTTTTCACCAGCAGATCTGCCGAAAGACGCTGAATATTTGGCATACTTGGCACGTCTTGAGTCTGGTTTTGACCCGGTAAAACAAATACTGGATAAATGAGATGATCAGCCGTGAGGTGCGTTTCACGAACCATTGAGCGTAGGTGTTCATTTTTACGAATACGACGCATGCGAGTTGCAGGAAACGCGGGACGATTGAACGTATAGGTCATAAAAATCTCATTGATCAATATTAAACTATGGGTATTGTAGTGCCTTAATTTGCATTTAGGGCAAATGGATACATTTTTTATTTAATCAAGGTTATTCGAGCAAACTATGACGGTAGCAGAGAAAAGTTGGACAGGAAATATTGATTTAGGCTCGAATAAGGACGTTCTATTCAACCAGTTGTGTGATGCTTTTAATGCTTCACCATTCTACCAATATTGCGGTATGCAAATGCGCGTTGTGGATGGACAGATTGAAGCATATGTAGAAATGCAGAAGGATCTGATTGGCAATGTAGCATTCCAGATTTTACATGGTGGTGTGGCTGCCACCATTCTGGATAGTATTGGTGGAATTACCGCAATGGGTGAGCTGTACAAAAAAGCCAGCCCTGAAGATATGCAAGAAACCAGCAAAAAAGTTTCACGTCTGGCGACTGTGGATATGCGTGTCGACTATCTGGCACCCGGGCGTGGCAAATATTTTACTGCACGTGCAGAAACCCTGCGTCTGGGGCGTAAGGGATGTACCATGCGCATGACCCTGATTAATGATGAAGCTAAACCGATTGCGACTGCGATTGCCTCTTATGCTTACTAGAAGCTGAGATAATTAAAAAAACTGCTGAATATTCAGCGGTTTTTTATAGCTTATAAATCTGATTTGGCCCGTTTTAAGGCATTTTTCCATTTGGCCAAGTGTGCTTCACGTTCATCATTTTGCATTTTCGGTTCAAAGGCCTGATCCAGTTGCCAGGACTGGGAAATTTCATTCAGACTGGAAAAAACTCCGGACTTTAAACCGGCCATCGCTGCTGCCCCCCAAGCGGTGGATTCCAGCATTTTGGGACGTAGCACAGGGACATTCAGTAGATCAGCCTGGAACTGCATCAACATATCATTTGAACTTGCGCCACCATCGACACGGAGTTCTTTTAAAGGATGAGCAATATCAGATTGCATTGCAGTTAGAATATCGGATACTTGAAAGGCTATAGATTCTAAAGCAGCACGTGCAATATGGGACTTATTGGTACCGCGTGACATCCCACAAAGTAAAGCACGTGCTTCACTGTCCCAGTGCGGTGCACCGAGACCAGTAAAGGCAGGTACCAAAACCACGCCGTCTGTATCTGGAACTTTACAGGCCAGTTTTTCTACATCTGAACTTTTTTGGATAATCCCCAGACCATCCCGTAACCATTGCACCACCGCACCCGCCATAAAGATACTGCCTTCCAGTGCATAGGTCATCTGACCTTGTGCTTGCCAGGCAAGCGTGGAAAGTAGTTTATTCTGACTCAGTTGAATATCATGACCAGTATTAAACAGCATAAAACAACCGGTTCCATAAGTGTTTTTTGCCATGCCGGGTTCAAAACAGGATTGGCCAAACAGGGCAGATTGTTGGTCGCCCAGAATACCTGTAATAGGAATGGTAGCACCTAATAAACCAGGTGCCGTATCTGCAATATGGCAATCGGAGCTGATGATTCTTGGCAGGACTGCAGCTGGAATATTAAACAGATCCAGTAGGCCTTCATCCCAACTTTGAGTTTGCAGATTCATCAGCATGGTACGGGAAGCATTACTGGCTTCAATCACATGTTCAGCGCCTTGGGTCAGGTTCCAGATCAGCCAGCTATCGATGGTGCCAAAAGCGACATGTCCCTGTTCTGCCAAGGCACGTAAACCCTCAGTATTTTCTAATAACCAGACCAGCTTTCCGGCACTGAAATAAGGGTCAATGCGTAGACCGGTTGTTTGTTGTACCTGATCCATCAAGCCTTGCTGAATCAGCTGATTACACCAGTCTGTCGCGCGGCGGTCCTGCCAGATAATCGCCGACGCAAGGGGTTTGCCATTACGGCGATCCCACACAACAGTCGTTTCACGCTGATTGGTGAGTCCAATCGCTTTAATGTCTTTTGCTAGAACTCCCGCAGAAGCGATCGCTTGCTGAACGACACCAATTTGGGTAGTCCAAATTTCTAAGGCATCTTGCTCGACCCAACCCGAACGAGGAGTTTGAATATGTGTTTCTTTTTGAGCTGTCGCTTGAACCTGTCCATGTTCATTAAAAATAATTGCACGACTAGACGTCGTTCCCTGATCGAGGGCCAATAAATAGCTCATAATTTTTTTAAATACTGACTTGAATTTTTAAATATTAGCGCAATTATGTAATCAGGCGCATTCAAAAGTGTATTTGTGTAGAAAATGCATCGTATTTTTTACCAGTTATGCTATGATTGCTCTGTACTTTGGGGGTGTTCTTGGCTTCGACGCTGATGATGAAACTCATAGATGCATGCCGAGAGCGCATTTTCTCTCGTAAATAAAATTTGCATTTTAATAGTCGCAAACGACGAAACTTACGCTCTAGCTGCCTAAGGGCAGCTTGTCCGCATCCCTGAATACTTGTGGTTAGGGGTCCCGACTGAAGCGAACGCACACAAGTCCGTATGAAATCAAGCCTTGGGGTTTCGTACTAAATCTTAAAGGATCGCGATTTGTACCCTGTTCGTCGGGTCACAAAGAGCTAAATCAATAGACGATATCTAAGCATGTAGTATTCTCGAGCGTAATGTTGGCGGACGCGGGTTCAACTCCCGCCACCTCCACCAAAATTCTTTCCGAAGTAATCCGTTGGAATCTAAAAAAGCTTTTAAACTCAATGTTTAAAGGCTTTTTTTTATGCCTGTTTGTCCGACTCTGTCCTAAGCTGTTTGACCCAATTTTTGCTTTGTGGGGGTCAAAATTGGGACAATTTGACCCACTAAATAAGTTTAATTATGTGGGATAAAGATATGTCGCTTACTGATGTGCTGTGTAAAAAAGCATTACCGAAGGAAAAACAGTACCGCCTTTCTGATATTAATGGTCTGTCTTTACGAATAGATCCGAATGGGAAAAAATATTGGTCTATCCGGTATACGGAAAATGGACAAAGGAAGTCCAAAGCATTAGGTCTATATCCTGAGCTGAGTTTGAAGCGTGCAAGAGAGATAGCGCTTGATCTGAAGTATAAGCTCAAGAATACAGTTGAGGTCGAAGAGGAGCAGCCTTGCTTTAAGGAGGTCGCGGAGGATTGGTTTAATAATCAAAAAGAAACCTGGTCATCTAAGCATATTAGTAATGTTAGAGCTTCATTGGATGAGCTTTATATTGCTCTTGCTAATAAGCGTATTAACCAGATTCAGGCTCCTGAGATTCTACAAATCATTAAGAAGATTGAGGCAAGGGGTTCGCTTGAAATTGCAAAACGTACCTTGTCTCGCTGTGGCATGGTCATGAAGTATGCCATTGCCCATGGATACCGCTATGACAACCCGGCCGGTGATTTAGTTTATGCCCTCAAGAATAAAAGGGTTAAAAACCTAGCTTCGCTTTCGGCCTCTGAAATGCCTGAATTTTTAAGAAAGTTGAGGGCATACCCAAGTGATGCCCAAACACATCATGCCATTGTCCTGATTATGCTGACAGGCGTTCGGGTCAGTGAGTTACTGCAAGCACGTTGGGAAGAGTTTGATTTGGAGGGGCGTAAGTGGGATATTCCTGAAGAACGAATGAAGAACAGACTTCCGCATCGTGTACCGTTGACGGAAATGATGATTGCTGAGCTTCAGGCATTGAGACTTACTCATAATCAGGAACTGCTTTTTCCACATCGTTTAAATAATAAAGAACCGATGCGTAGTGAATCTATTTTGGCTGTGATCAAACGTTCGGGCTATGCTGGTCGGATGACCACACACGGTTTTAGATCGCTATTCAGTACAGTCGTAAACGAATCTAATTTGTTTAATCCAGATGCGATTGAACGTCAGCTTGCTCATGTTCCTCAGAACAGAATTCGCTCAGCTTATAACCGTGCTCAGTATTGGGATGAGCGAGTAAGGTTGATGGAATGGTACGGGGAGATAATAAAAGGATGGATGTCAAAATCAGCTGAATTTTGACTCTGCTAGACTCACTGATTGCTTAGAAAAATATTGCTCTGAATACCTTAAATTGAGATTAGCCAATCACTTAAAGACGCGCATATGCGCGTTTTTTTTGTCCGTGATTTTTTAAAGTTTAGGTCAATCTGAATGGGATTTTGATCGAGCCTGAAAATGTTGATGGTTGATATCTGAGTGAACTTTATGGTGTCTAAGTTACCTATACTTATATAGTAAATTTGGAATATTTTTATAAATTTTAAACTGTATTATTACGGTGATAATTAGTCTAATAAACTTGAATTTTAATGATGTTTTTAGAGTGATAAACTTGTATTTTAAATTCTGTTTAGTAAAATAAAATCAGATAGTTAAATTAATTTTATGTGGTTGTAATGAATAAAAATAGTGATTTTTATAAATTTATAAAAATAATTTATTCTAATGCTGGGGTTTTGGGTGCTAATAGTGATCAACTTTTACAAGTGGATGATGTTATTAATGTCTATCAACTTGTTGATGAGGTTGTTCCATTTTTATTGGAGAGCTATAAGGGGGATTTAGTTTTTCCTGATGATCGTTTCAATCAAAAAAACATTAAGCTGTTGATTGATGCTTTGAAGCGCATAAAGTTTTTTCCAAACTTTAGACTTGAGGATATAAATCAAAATCACTTTTTTGAATTGCGAAAGTTTCTTACGTTTGTACAAAAAACTCATTCCAACCCTAAAATCAAAACGAAATATCGTAATATTGTTTTAGTTGATGACGATTCAGGATGTTGGAAGCTAGATGAGGAGGATTATGCAGAGCAGTTCTTAAAGAAATATCTTGCCTATCGTTACGAAAGTCAGCAGGAAAAGCAGTCTTATGTTGAGGAACGGAGCAATGCTGCTCAGGTGTTCAGTGACTATCAGGATGAGGCACTTGATAAGTTTGAATTGGATGTGAAACAGGATATATCTTCGTTGTTGCAACAGGCAGGGATGCTATATGTTATAGCAGCTAAAATTACATTCAGGAAAGATGGAAAGCAACTGTCAAATTTTAATCGGATAATCAATAAAAAGTCTAAATTATTAAACTGCCTTAAAGCCAATAAAAATATCATTCGTATACTGTATAAGCCATTTCGAGCGACTGAAAATATTCTGGAATACTATGCGGTATTTTTTGTTCAGTCAGCAACTCATCTGAATGAAGATAAATTTATTCAACAAATCGCAAAGGATTTATCTGCATCCTTGTCTAAGACTCAAGATACATCAGTACAAATGAATGTCCAAAACCTGAACAATGTATTCAGGCAAAGTCTTTTCTCTTCTTTTCAGTTAAAGCATTTTTTACTTATTGATGAGGTGGATGAGAATTGGGCATTGATTCAAAAATGGTTTCTTGGATTTTTGTATCAGTTAGAACGACTTGGAGAACAGGATAGATCTAAACAGTCTCAAAATGATTATACACATGAGGCGATGGTATCTAAACTTCGTGAAATTAAGTTAAATTCGGGCAATGAGAGAATAGAACTTAAATTCACGTATCTACAGGCTAATGACCTGCAAGATATCCAGCATCTTTTATTTTTTTGCTCGGGAAAACGTGCAAAAACGATCTGGAATATTGCTCATTTGTCAGAGCATGCAAGGGAATATATTGAGCGGATTTCAATCATCTATCAGGAAAATTTTAAAGCTTGGGGCATGCAACAGTATGTTCCACTAGCTGTTGAAATTGAGACTTTTATCATGACATTGAAGGAATCGGCTTATGATGCATTTTATCCTGGTGCAGATACTGTTCGTGATAAGTTAACAAAACAATCTGAAAATATAGAGAGCCTCATTACCAGACAACTTTTACAATTTTTTTGCATTCTTAGGAATCGCGATAACTTGGGAAGGTTGCAAAGAAAGCTTGAAGGTAAAACTGTTTCTAGAACACTAAAGTACTTTTTTTTGATTTATAAAAAACAAACCCGTGATGAGTATCTTGCTTCCATGTTGGATACTTTTTTAGGTGTGGAAATTAAAGAAAAAAGGATTAAAGAACAGTTTGATAGTATTGTTGCTGAATATCGATTCACTCAACCTTTATTTTTTAAAGCAGAATCTCGACGAAAACAGATACAAAAAAGTAGTGAAATAATTCCACCTGAAATGGGTACACAGCAGGTTGATGAAACCACTTTAGAACGGAGTGATCTGATAGAAGAGGCTGGTTTTCAGGATGATGCACGATTAGATGTCGAATCTACTGATGTTGAACAACCAGAACAAAGCTTAATGAGCATAGATCAGCCTGTTGAAACTACTTCAAGGCCTATAAAAGCTGTAGATCAGCCTTATAAACTTTTTCATGTTCAGCGACACCTGAGTCGAGTAGCTAAAGTTGAAGCAATGTTAAAATCTGCGATGAAGACAGATGTAGTGATTGTGCGCTGTTTATTTGGTTGTAATCCTTCATTTCGATTAACTTATAAGGATTTTTCCAAAATATTTTCTGGCATGTTGCAGGACAATAAAAAAAGAAAACCAATATCTGAAATTACAGCCTATCTTGGTTACTGGGAAGGTAACGAAAGAAATTCTCAAGATCAAATCACAAGTTATGCCGCTAATGTGGTTTTTATTTTTAAGGCACAAATACTGCTAGAGCATCCTAATCTATTTTCTGAATTGGAACGACTATGGAAATTTGCATGCCGAAAAATTGAAAGTGATTGCGATTCAGGGATGAGAGTGAATGGTTATGTGAAAAAATTACAGATAGCCCATGTATTGGAAGAACTACAACACACCCAATTTGTATGTGAAACCACTCAAAAACATCTATCTAAGAAGATTGTTGAGCATCTGGCAAGTTATATCGTTTATCAAGATCTGTTAGATGATAATATTTACCAAGAGCTTCCAAAATGGTTGATTAAAAAAAATGGAAGTTCGGGTAAAACTAAAACATCAAAGCGAGTCTATAACAAGACATAACTTACGCTTCACTATTCTCTATAAAAACAGGGTAATTCGTAAGATTTTCCCTATTTGCTATAGAAGTAGAGATTTCTATTTTGATTATACAATTTCTAGCTGATTCAGTCTGAGAATGGCTGGGATATATATTTAATATTATTAAATACTTAAATAACTTAATAACCTTCATCATCCCCAAATGATGAAGGTATTTTATTGAGAGAAAAATAACCCACCTACTTCAAAGTTAAAAAATACAGATCAGTCACTCCTATGGAATTAATCACCATAGGACAACAACGATGACTGAAGCACAAACCTTACTCGCTATTGAAAACTTGATGAAGAAAGTGATGAGGAAAACTTATCACTGGCAAGATCTTGATTCCGAGATGGATCACTACGCCCAACCTACAGAATCATTTTTTAGATCAAACAGGGAATACAGCCCTTTGATTCAGGCGTACTTTGATTTGCAATCTAAGCGCAAGGACATGATAGATAATGAAATGTTTTATCATCGTTCTGTATTTCGAAAGTTCCAGTCTGACCTAAGAGCTCGCCACGAACAATTTATTGATGAATTCTGTGACAACAATCAGAGGAATCGAAAAAGTGTGTTTAAGTACTTTGATGGGTTGATTGAAAGGCATTGCAAATTATTGCTTGTACGGGTGGATTTATCTTATTGCAGTGGACATGATCCAAGTATTGAACGCTTTACTCAAGATATCAAAAGACTGATTAAGCGGGTGCAAGATAAGGATACGATTTTTAAAGATCAGGTTGGCTATGTCTATCGACTGGAGCAAGGAGGTGAAAGCAGCGGTTATCACTGTCATCTCTTGGTGATCTATAATGGATCTTTGCGATGGAGTGCTAATTATCTGGCAATGCAGATAGGTGAGCTCTGGTTGAAAAAAATTACGGGTGGTGATGGTAAATTTTTCAACTGTCATCAATCTGATTACAAGCAGTACCACCAGCAGAAAGATCAGTGGGGGCTTGAATTACTTGAAAGGTCTGATTTGGATAAAAGACGCAAGGCTCAGAAGATGCTTGCTTACTTAGCTGATCCTGAAAAGGATGATCAATATATTCGAGGGCCCTTGTTAGGTATGAGGCAGTTTAGAAAGGGGCAGTTAAAGAAAGAGCAGCGCAAGCGGAAGAACCGTCGATCCCAAAAAATTACAGATATACATCATTTACATGAACTATGAATGTTTATTCCTACATTCAAAGGCTTATCAGACGGTAAGCCTTTTTTTCATTTTAGAGGTATATCTTATGAATATTACATGTCCGTATTGCCATTCCGAAAACGTCAGCCGTGTGGTGAACCAACAGTCCTCCAGTCAGGGCAGTCTGTCTTCGATGACCTGTGCTGGTATTGGTGCCAGCATTTCTAAAAGTTTGCCAATGCCGATCTCTCCGTGGATGGGTGGAATTGCAGGGGCAGTGGTTGGTGGTTTGATTGATAGCTTCATTCAGCCATCCCGACCAGTAGCTGCATCTGTTCGTTATTTCCACTGTCACCATTGCCAACGCAATTTTGATTAACCCGGTTCAGGAGAAAAGATATGGCGCATCAAGTCGAACAAATGGCTTATGTCGGTGATACACCTTGGCATGGCTTGGGTAATCAACTGACACAGAATCAGCCGATTGAAGTTTGGGCACAGCAGGCAGGGATGGATTGGCGGATTGAATCCTCCGATGTTAGCTACATGGCCCAGAATGAACGCGGGCAGAGCATCATCATGCCTTATGAAGAACAGCGAGTGCTTTATCGTTCCGATACTCATGCTCCCTTGTCTGTGGTCAGTCAGCGTTATCAGGAAGTACAACCGATGGAGATTCTGGAGTTCTACCGGGATTTGACCGAGCAATCCGGTTTTGAACTGGAAACCGCTGGTGTACTCAAAGGGGGCAAGAAGTTCTGGGCATTGGCACGCACCGGACAATCTACGGCACTCAAGGGCAAGGATGTCAGTAATGGTTATATCTTATTGGCAACCGCCTGTGACGGTACGTTGGCCACCACAGCACAGTTCACCAATATCCGTGTGGTCTGCAATAACACGCTTGCGATTGCCTTGCGTGGACAGAGTAGCAGTGCGGGTGTGGTGAAAGTCCCACACAGTACTAAGTTCGATGCTGACAAGGTTAAGCAGCAATTGGGCATCTCAGTCCGTGCCTGGGATGAGCATATGTATGAGATGAAACAACTGACTCAACGTAAAGTCACCCAAGGAGAAGCAGCTGCCTATTTTGATGCCGTGTTTAACAACACTAGCCTAAGCATTGCAGATCAGGAGGAAAATATCATTCAATTCTATCGCAATATGGCTACTCCAAATCCAGCCAAAGAAAAGTCTGAACCGAATGGGCGTGCCATGGCTAAAGTCATGGATATGTTTAATGGACAAGGTCGTGGTGCAGAACTCAGCTCAGCCAAAGATACCGCCTACGGTTTACTGTGCAGTATTACAGAGTTTGCCGATCATGAGCGTCGTGCCATGAGTACCGATCATCGTCTCGATTCAGCTTGGTTTGGTGCAGGAGCTGCATTAAAGCAGCGTGGACTGGAACAGGCGCTTCGCTTAGTGGTTTAAGTTTCATTTAAGCTAGTGCTATTACAATAATGGTCAAGGTTCGTGTAGATGATCCTTCTCCAGTGAAAACACCCCTTTTGCCACATCTCCAGATGTGGCTTTTTTTATGCCGAAAATTTTACAGAACTCAATATTTATAAGGATCAGAGCATGAATCAGATTGCACCGATAAATACCTCTCAACTCCCTCATTTCCCAATTCCGAAAGAGATGAATGAATCAAATACCGCAGCTAAACGAACAGCGACAGCTAAGCGTTTAGCCAATACTAAAAATATGGATTACCAGGAATGGCTGGAAGTACGTAAGCAAGGTATTGGCAGTAGTGATGCCGCAACCGCCTGCGGCCTCAACCCTTACATGTCGATGTTGGAACTTTGGATGATCAAGACTGGTCGAACTCAGCAGAACGTTGATGATGACAGCTCAGGCGTTGCACCGCTGTATTGGGGCAAACAGCTAGAGCCATTGGTAGCGGAGTACTACAGTCTGCACACTAATAATAAAGTGAGACGAGTGAATGCTGTGCTTCAACATCCTGATCCAGACAAAGCCTTTATGTTGGCAAATCTGGATTATGCGGTTGTGGGGAGTGATGATGTACAGATCCTGGAGTGTAAGACTGCTGGGGAACATGGTGCCAAACTCTGGCGAGATGGTGTGCCTTTATACGTACTCTGTCAGGTGCAACACCAACTTGCGGTAACAGGCAAACAGGCAGCGCATGTCTGTGTCCTGATCTGTGGGCATGAAACCAAGATCTTTAAAGTCAGCCGTTCTGAATCAGTGATTCAACACATCATTCAGGCAGAGCGTTATTTCTGGGAATGTGTGGAAACGGATACTCCGCCATCTGTAGATGCCAGTGAATCCGCAGCCAAAGCTATTCAGCAACTCTATCCAGCGCATGTGCCGCTGAGCGTTGAAGATCTCTCGCAAAATGAAAATGCCAATTTGATGTTTGATCAGCTCATTAAAATGAAAGAAGAGATTCAGCATAAGCAGGAACGCTTTGACCAGCTGAAGCATCACATCCAAATGCTGATGAAAGATGCTGAACGAGCCACCTTTGCCAATGGCTCTGTGGTCTGGAAAAAAGCCAAAGACTCTATCAGCCTGAATACCAAGGCATTGCTTCAGCACCAGCCTGAACTCATTGAGCTTTACCCCCTTCAAAAGCCGGGCAGTCGTCGTTTCAATATCTATACCGACTAAGCCTATTTCAGCCCATTCAAATAGCGAAGCGCAAAAACCGCTCCCCGCTCTCCACTCGCTAGGAGCAGAGAGCAATACGGTCGCGGCTTTTGTTGCTAGCAACGTTATTCATTCATTTTTTAATACATTCAATTATTTCGAAACATGCTTCTTACATATCTACGTCTGGTCTGCTAGCAATGATCTATTTCTATTGATTGGATTTATTGAGAGTCTTTGAAACACGTCTCTTACATAGCAGCGGCAAATCTGTAAGAAAATAAATTTAAGGATATTTTCCATGATTAAAGGTTTAGCGATTACACCACCAGCTCTAGGGCGCATCAGTATTGGGCGAGTGATGGAAAAGAACGGCAAGCGCCTACCTGAGAAAGATGACCAATTCACCATTACTTCGCAAATCCAAAATAAAGAAGGATGGGTCAAACATCCATTAGATGAACAGCTTCGAGCTAATGCACCGAATCAGAAACTTCGTTCAATCCCTGTCCGCATGATCTTCAATGATCCTGATTTAAACCTAAGAGCAGAGTACACCTTGTTTGATCGTCAGACTGGACGACCTGTCTGTGTGGGTGATGGTCAAACTTGTCAGCGTTTAACCAATCAAGGCGTTGAACAGCATCCGTGTCCTTCACCTGATTTATGTCCTCTGGCACAAGGCGGTAACTGCAAACCTTATGGACGTTTACATGTGAACCTGGATGACTCAGATGAATTTGGCACATTCATCTTTAGAACCACGGGCTTTAACAGTATTCGAACTTTGGCTGCACGGCTGAGTTATTACCACGCAGCTTCAGGAGGTTTGCTGTCTTGTTTACCATTGCAACTCACTTTAAGAGGGAAAAGCACCACACAAAGCTATCGTCAACCGGTGTATTACGTGGATCTGACTTTACGGGAGGGCATTAGCCTGAATGAAGCGATTATTCAGGCGAAGCAAATTGATGAACAGAGCAAGCAGGCGGGGTTTTATCAGGAAGCTTTAGACTTTACCGCAAGGAAGGGTTTTGCCAATGCGCGATTTGAAACAGATATAGAGGAAGGGTTAGATGTACTGGAGGAGTACTATCCTGAACAAGAACAGAACCGGGCGGTGGAGCAACAAACTTCGCCTGAAGGGTTTGTACAGGATATTCAGCAGGGGTTGCAGCAAAGTGTAAGAGCTGTGAATTAGGTCAAGGTTGTGAAGTATTCAAATTAGTTTTTTACAGAACGTCCTGATTGTTTGAGCGGTAGACAGCCCGCTTAAACAATCTAAGGAGAATCAGTCATGAATACATTTATTGGTCAAACATTTCAAATGAATCAGCTTATCAATATCAAACAAGTTGCATTGTTTACAGGAATAGGACGTTCAACTATCTATGAAATGATGGATGAAAATTCACCTTATTACGATGCCACATTCCCAAGGAAAGTTAAAATTACTCAAAATCGTATCGGCTGGTCAGCTTATGAGATCCATCAATGGATTGAAAGTAAGTTGGCGAGCAGGGAATAGAAAGGGAGCAAAAGCTCCCTTATTTTTTTTGTTTGCTTGCATCGGATGAGTTTTTGCATAAGTGGCAGGAGCGGAATGAAGAGCAGGATTTGATTATTGTAGAGCGAGTTTCTGTGCTGGGCTTCCTAACAGATAAAGAGCGGTCACATAAGGTGGCAGAGTGGGCCTATAAACAGGCAAGAGAAAATGAATATTTAATCTGGTTGGGTGGGAATGAAAAAGCAATTTTGAGTTGCTTATAAATTATTTTATGGTAAAAATATCATTTAGAGATTGAAGAAAACTTATAAACATTTATATTCAAAATCAGATACTAGTTTTTAACAATATTTAAATAATGACTTATACTAACCACCAAATAAAATATTTTGCATGGGAAATTACAAAAAAACGACTCGGCATCAGATATTGATCGTTTGTCGCAGTCGTTGTTTGATGCTCAGGTTGATGTAAATCCTCACCAAATTGAAGCTGCACTTTTTGCTTTGAATAATCCTTTAAGTAAAGGAGTCATTCTTGCTGATGAAGTGGGATTAGGAAAAACGATTGAAGCGGCGTTAGTGCTTTGTCAGTACTGGGCAGAACGACGTCGAAACTTGTTGATTATTTGCCCAGCTTCTTTACGAAAACAATGGGCACAAGAACTACAAGATAAGTTTAACCTGCCTACGCAAGTTTTAGATTTAAAAACTTGGAATATGGCTCGCAAAGATGGCGTTTATGATCCATTTAAAAATGGGAAGATTTCTATAATCTCCTATCCTTTTGCAAATCGAATGGAGCATGCTTTGGCACAAATCCCATGGGATTTGGTAGTGATAGACGAAGCACATAAATTACGGAATGCTCATCGCTCAAGTAACAAAATTGGGAATAGTCTTAAACGCTCATTGATAGGCAAGAAAAAGTTGTTATTAACAGCGACACCGTTACAGAACACTTTAATGGAGCTTTATGGTCTAAGCACGATTATAGATGAGCACTTATTTGGTGATGAGAAAGCATTTCGTTCTAGATATGTGGTTGATGGTGATATTCAATCATTAAAAAAAAGAATTCAACAATTTATGCAAAGGACTTTGCGTAAAGATGTTTTGGAATATGTTCCTTACACCAATCGTCATGCTTTAACAGTTCCCTTTAAGCCTACTGATGATGAGCAAAGCTTATATGATTCAATCAGTGAGTATTTGCAGCGAGATGTCAGCTATGCATTTCCACAACAACAAAAACATTTAATTTCAATTGTTTTAAGAAAACTTTTGGCATCCTCGACTCCTGCTGTAATTGCAACTTTAGAAGCTATTCAACAGCGACTGAAAAAATTGCTTGAACAGCAGAGTCTAGATGAAGATTGGCTCAGTAATTTTATTGTTGATGAGGATATGGATGAAGAGCTGCTGGATGATTTTGATGAGGAAGCAGGTCATGGACAAATAGATGTTAGTTTAATTAAATCTGAAATAGCTGAAATTGAACGGTATATACAGCAGGCTTATAAAATTAAAGATGATAGTAAAACTTTTGCTTTGCTTTCAGCCATTGAGCAAGGCTTTGCTCGTATGTTTGAAATGGGGGCGAAACGAAAAGCTGTTATTTTTACTGAGTCTAAACGTACTCAGGAATACTTAATCACATTCTTGGAGGCACGAGGATACAACGGAAAAGTAATAGGATTTAATGGAAGTAATACATCTGCAACGAATACAGGTATTTATCAAAAGTGGTTGGGTAAATATTTAGGGACTCAACATGTTACAGGCTCACCAGCAATTGATCGGCGCACGGCTTTAATCGATTTTTTAAGAATGAGGCAGAAATACTAATTGCGACAGAAGCAGCAGCAGAAGGTGTGAATTTACAATTTTGCTCTTTGGTCATTAACTATGATTTACCATGGAATCCGCAACGTGTGGAACAACGGATAGGTCGTTGCCATCGTTATGGTCAGGAATTTGATGTTGTTGTGGTTAATTTTTTAAATGAAAGGAATGAAGCCGATCAGCGAGTTTTAGAGTTACTTAAAGATAAATTCCAGTTGTTTGATGGTGTCTTTGGTGCCTCGAATGACATTTTAGGAACAGTTGAAAGTGGTATAAATTTTGAAAAACGGATTTCTGAAATCTATGATCAGTGTCGTAGTTCAGAAGAAATAGAACAAAGCTTTAAGCAATTAAGAGATGAGCTTGAAGATCAAATCAATGAAAAAATGAAACGTACTCAAGAATTATTGCTTGAGCATTTTGATGCTGATATTCATGATTTATTAAAAATCCAAAAAGAAAGAGCTGAGTACCAACTCGATAAGATTAGCCGCTTATTTTGGATTTCTACAAAATACATTCTTGAGAAATACGCTAAATTTAATAATGAAAGGCTAAGTTTTGATTTAACTAAATCACCTATTCTGAATACGCCATCAGGAAAATATCAACTTATTCGTAAAGGCGAGCGAATTCCTGAAAATACTTTTATTTATCGTTTGACTCATCCCCTTGGTGAATTTGTTTTAGATAATGCCAAAGGTTTACAAACACCAAAACAATTCATTCAGTTTGATTATAGCCAATATGGTCAAAAAGTAACTCTGCTGGAGGGGTTAAAAGGACAACAGGGTTGGCTATCTATTACTGTCTTGAGTTTGGATTCTTTTCAAGAAGAAGAGCATATTGTGATCACGGCAATGACCGATGATGGTAAGGTTTTAGATGTGGACTTATGTGAGCGGTTGCTTCAAGTCAATGCAACAGTATTGTCTGATGTGGTAGACCCGATTCCTGAAATATTTAAGGCAAATATTGATAAGCAGTATCAAGTTGCATTAAACCATGCTCTGGAGCTGAATGATGAGTTTTTCAAAAAGGAACGGGATAAGCTAGAACAGTGGGCTGAGGATAGTTTGCTTGCCGTGGAGAAAATGCTTGAAGATATAAAGTTAAAAATATCTAGTCTGAAACGAGAGTCTCGCAAAGCACCTAATATTGAAACTGAAAAACGACTACAGGAAGAAATACAAAAAGCTGAAAAAGAAAAACGACGCATGAGACAGCAGGTTTTCGATGTCGAGGATGAAATAGCAGATAAACGTGATGCAATGATTGATGCGCTAGAGCAAAGGTTGCATCGCTCAAGCAAAGCCGAGAATTTATTTGTAGTGAGATGGCAGTTGGTTTAATACCAATTGCTATTTTTTTCTACGATTTTTTTTTATATTTAAAGTGATTTCTAGTATCCTTATCAGTTAATTTTGCCTCTGCAAACTTAATTCGCTTTACCAGAACCTATTTATCATAAGGTTTTGAAAAATAGGAAATATTTATGAGTACTCAGTTTTCTGCACTTGTTTCTAAACTCAAAGAAATCTTTCAAATCAATCGTCCTGATTTGGATTTTGGGGTTTATCGCATTTTAAATTCGCGTAGTGATGAAATTGCAGAATTTTTGGATAAGCGTTTAAAAACCAAAGTAGAGCAATATCTTGGTGAAGCAAAATCGAGCCTGGATGAAAATGCAATAAAAGAATTAGAAGCTGAGCTGAAAGCAGAATTTGGTAAACGTGCTTTTAATGAGCAAGGTGAGCTTATAGATGCTGAAGCAATAGAAAGTGCATTAGGTCAAAAATACATTGCTTTAACACAAGCAGATGCACATGAAATGACAGATCAGTCACAAGTGTATAGTCATTTGCTCACGTTCTTTAGTCGTTATTATGACGAAGGTGACTTTATTAGCCAACGTCGTTATAAGGGTGATACCTACGCTATTCCTTACTCTGGTGAGGAAGTCATGTTACATTGGGCAAATAAAGACCAGTACTATACCAAGTCTGGTGAGATGTTTAGCAACTATCGTTTTAAACTGAATGATGAGCGTTCAGTTTTATTCCGCTTGGTAAGTGCAGACACAGCTCGTGAAAACCGTAAAGATAATGATAAAGACCGTCGCTTTATTATTGTGACAGAACCAAAGACCTTTACTCGTATAGATGAAGACGGTGAAGAGTTTGAAGAAACGATTGTTCCATTCTCTATTCAAAATAATGAACTGACCATTCTTTTTGAATATGCAACTTTGCCTAAAGGCTCAAAGCAAGAAACATTAAATATTGAATCGTATAACAAAATTGTGAGTGCAAAAGTTTTAACTACTGACTGGCTAAATGATTTAGCTCAACCTGCACCGACTGAAAAAGAACCAAAGCGTACAGTACTGCAAAAGCACTTGAGTACTTATACGCAGAAGAACACAGCAGATTATTTTATTCATAAAGACTTGGGTAAATTCTTGCGTCATGAACTTGATTTTTATATTAAAAATGAAGTGATGCATTTAGATGATGTGGTGAGTACCGATCAGTTTATTCAGATTGAACGTCAGCTCAGTATTATCAAGTGTTTACGCCAAATTGGTTTAGAAATTATTAGTTTCTTGGCTTCGCTTGAAGATTTTCAGAAAAAGTTGTGGCTAAAGAAAAAGTTTGTCGTTAGTGCTGAGTACTGTATTACTTTAGACCGAGTGGATGAGTCTTTATATGCTGAAATTGCAGAAAATACAGCGCAATGGCAACAATGGGAAGATTTAGGCTTTAAAGGTACAGATGCAGGTTGGGGAACAGCTGATTATTTAAAACAGCATCAAGCTTTAATGGTGGATACTTCATTATTTAGCTTAGAGTTTAAAGTAGAGCTTTTAAAAAGAATTGATGATTTAGATGCCCAGACTGATGGTTTGATCATTCATAGTGATAATTTTCAAGCTTTAAATTTAATAAAAGATAAATATGATAGTAATATTCAATCTATTTATATTGATCCACCATACAATACAAATGCTTCTGAAATTATTTACAAAAATGGATTTAAACACTCATCTTGGCTTTCACTTTTGGATTCTAGATTCGACTTAACCAAAAAATTAATGAATAAAGACTCACTAATATGTGTGACTATTGATGATGTAGAGAAAGATAAGCTAAAAATGCTTATGGATTATTCATTTGGGTATGAAAACTCTATGGGTACCATTGTTATTCGAAATAATCCATCTGGTAGATCGACAACAAAAGGAGTTTCGATAGCTCATGAATATGGTTTACTCTACAGTAAAAGTGAATCAGCTGTTGTTGGGCGTCTTCCAAGAAATGAAAAGCAAGATTCAAGATATAAGGAAGTGGATGAGGTCGGAAAATTTGAATGGGTTAATTTTAGAAAACATGGTGGCATGAAGTCTGATGCACCATCAATGTATTACCCAATTTTTATTTCGGGAGATACCTTGCGTATTCCTGATATGGAATTTAATGAAATATCTAAAGAATGGTTATTGAAAGAAGAGCCTAGAGGAAATGAAGTTGTTATTTATCCAATAGATGAGCACGGTTTAGATCGTCGTTGGAAATGGGGCATAGATCGATTTAAAAACGAACTTAAAAATTGTAAAGTGAGTAATGATAAATCTGGTAAAAAAGCCGTTTATATTAAAGCTCGTATGAATGAAGAAGGGGTTCTTCCAATGACTTGGTGGGATCAAAAGGAGTATTCAGCGACCGCATATGGCACAAACTTATTAAAAACTTTTTTCAAAAGTCTAGATAGCTTTTCTTATCCAAAAGCTTTAAATGCTGTTAAAGACATGTTGAAAGTATTATCGAATAAAAACTCGAACGATATTGTATTAGATTATTTTGGGGGATCTGGTACAACAGCGCATGCAACGATTGCTTTAAATCGTGAAGATCATGGAAATCGAAAATACATCCTTGTTGAGCAAGGCGAGTATTTTGATACCGTCATTAAACCTCGTATTCAAAAAGTAATTTATTCAGCAGACTGGAAAGAAGGAAAACCAACTAATCCTGAGTCTGGTATTAGTCACTGCTTAAAAGTTGTGAAACTTGAGAGTTATGAGGACACTTTAAATAACTTAGAGTTGGTGCGTAAAGGTACTCAACAGACACTTTTGGCCGAGCAACAAACATCAGCCAAGCCGGAAGATCAAAACGCTTATAGCGATTATCTCATGCACTATATGCTTGAGTTAGAAAGCAAAGATTCATTACTGAATGTTAAAGACTTCCTTAAGCCATTTAGCTATCAGATGAATATTACAACCGATAGTGCAGGTGCATTTGAGCGTAAAAATATTGACTTGGTTGAAACCTTTAACTATCTCATTGGAATGAATGTTCAAGAAGTAGATTATCAGTTAGATAAAGGCTATGCCCAAATCACAGGTAAATTGCGTACAGGTGAGTACACGACGGTTCTATGGCGTGACTGTGAAAAGATTGGCTATGCAGAACTCGATCAACTACTTTCCAAGCTTAAAATTAATCCAAACGATGGTGAATACCAATTGATTTATATCAATGGTGATCACAATGTGGCGAGTAAGTACACCACCAAAGAGGGTGAGGAAAAACAGCTCAAAGTTCGTTCGATTGAACAAACGTTCTTAAAGAATATGTTTGAGGAGTAATGCACTGTGGCAAAAGCTCCTAAAGCAAAAACTAAAGCGGTTAAAGTCAATTTTCATGAGCAATTGATTTTAAACAAATGGCTGTGGTCAAAGTTTAATCCGAATCGTTTGGAAGGCATGAAACAACAGCTTGATCATCCTCAGTTTGAGGGAATCGAGCATGAGGGTGATAATACAGGACAAACGAAATTCTTTAGTGTGATCAGCAATACCTTGTTTAATAAACAAGTTATTGATATTGATGTGCTACGTCGCTATGACTTAAACATTGTGAAGCACTGGCAAAAGATCACTGAAAAACGTAATGAAATAGAAGGGCATGTTTTAAATCTAAAATATTTCCAATACCTTTCATTGCTGTTTACAGAACTGTATTTAGATCAATATTTTAATCATCAAGCGGACATGCTCAATGAGCTGAATGTTGAACTTGAACAATATAATGATGATCAGAAAATTGACGCAGATCAATTTCAGCAGTATTTACCTGAAGACCTAAATAAAATTGGCTATTGGAATGCGACGGGCAGTGGTAAAACATTGCTTATGCATGTCAATATTTTGCAGTATTTAGACTATTTCCAACATCAAAATGGCGATAGCACTTATCCAGACCAAATCATTTTACTTACACCGAATGAAGGTTTGAGTGAACAGCATTTACAAGAACTCACGGACTCAGGTTTTCAAGCGACCCTGTTCGATAAGCAGAAGAGTCGAAATAGCTTGTATCGAGATGAAATTCAAATCATTGATATGAATAAGCTCAGTGATACGGATGGTGATAAAACCGTTGCGACCATGAGCTTGGAAGGTAAGAATCTTGTTCTGATTGATGAGGGACACCGTGGTACAAGTAGTACTGCTGGTGCTTGGATGGAGCGTCGAGATATTCTCACTAAAGATGGCTTTAGTTTTGAGTACTCGGCTACCTTTGGTCAAGCCGTGAGTAAGGCAGACAACGTCTATAAACGCTTTGAAGATGCCAAAAAACAGAAAGCCAAAATGCTGTATGGTGTGGCGATTAATAAGCTAACCGAAGAACAGAAAAAAAATATTCAGCTTGATGATTTGGAACAGCAAAAATATCGTCGGGAAGCGCTTCGAGAAGTATATGCTAAAAGTATTTTGTTCGATTACTCGTACAAATATTTCTATGCAGATGGCTACGGTAAAGAAGTCAATATTCTGAACATGAAAGAATATCATGAAGATGATGAGCGTAATCTTTATCTTACAGCTTGCTTACTCTCGTTCTATCAACAGCAATATCTATTTAAAAAGAATCAGGTAAAGCTGGCAAAATTTAATATTGAAAAACCACTGTGGGTATTTGTCGGCAATAAAGTCAATGATGATGATTCCGATATTTTAGCCATTGTAAAATTCTTGGCTGATTTCTTAGATGCATCTCGTAAGAGTAAGGTGATCAGTTGGCTGCATGACTTAATTACTAATACATCTCGTTTGGTTGATCCTAAAGGAAACAATATTTTTGCCAATCGTTTTGCACCTTTATACGGTCAAAATGCAACTGAGCTTTACCAAGATATTTTAAAAAGTTTTTTCAATGCGACAACCAATCAACGTTTGAACGTAGTACGCATTACAGCGAATAAAGGTGAGTTACGTTTACAGGTCGGAGAAAATACTCCTTTTGCAGTGATTAACGTAGGTGATGAAAAAGGCCTATACGATAATTGTGAGAACTCAAGTCAAACGCATTACATCAATGCTCGTACCGATGATTTTGCAGAGTCATTATTTCCTACATTAAATAATGATGATAGTGAAACACATCTTCTAATCGGTTCACGTAAATTTACCGAAGGTTGGAGTAGCTGGCGTGTCTCGACCATGGGCTTGTTGAACATGGGTTCAGGTGAAGGTGCTCAGATTATTCAGCTCTTTGGTCGTGGCGTACGTTTAAAAGGTGAGAACTTCTCTTTAAAACGAACACCAAGAGAAATTTATAGTAAGGCTGAATATAAAGGTCTGCATTTAGATTTGATGCAAACTATTAATATTTTTGGTTTACGTGCTGACTACATGGAAAAATTCCGCGATTATCTAAATGATGAAGGCATTATCCTGAATCAGGATTTAGTCACATTGGATTTTCCAACCAATAAAATTCAAGCGCCTCGCTTAAAAACACTCACATTAAAAGATGGCTACAAAGATAATCAAGCGAATGGTTTTAAGGCTCAGTTAAAGCTCTCGATGTTTAAAATTCCAAAACAATACGAAGGTAAAATCAAAAAACCTTTTGTCGTTTTGGATTTGTATCCTCGCTTGCAAGCCTTTCATACCGATAAGTCCAAGCGTCAAATGGATGTTAAAGACAAGCGTCAAGAGCATGAGATTTCACCAAAAATCATGTGTATGTTTGATTTTGATGAAATTTACTTGCAACTTCAGCAATATAAGTTCCAACGAGGATATAGCAACTTACAGTTGAACGTTGATGATTTACAAGAGTTTTGTCTAAGAAATATCAAATCGTCTACGGAAGACTGGTATAAGCTTTTGGTCGATGGATCAGAATTATCTAATGATGTAGGTGGAATTAAAAAACAGCAAGCTATTTTAACGGAGCTTTTACAATCCTATATGGATAAGTTCTACCATGCGATTAAGAATGCCTATGAAGGGCAGTTTTATGAAGTAACAGAATTTAGTTTGGATGATAAGGATTTGCCTGTACAGATTTGTGAGCAATATACCCTTACTGCTAAAGACGGTCAAAATAACGAGGCACAAGAAGTATTTGATCGTTTGGAAACACTGAAAGATTTGGTTGCCAAAGGTGATGTAGAAAAATTAGCACCTTGGAAAGAAGATGGTAGCTTTAGAGCGATTACGTTTGATCGTCATTTGTTCTATCCGTTGTTGGATAAGAAGGATGAAAGCTTACCATTTACATGGTCACCAATGCTATTTGACTACACGAGTCATACCCAAAGTAGTGAAGTGAAGTTTGTTCTGGATTTGCAAAGTTATATTAATACTCCAGCTGCTGATGATTTATTGAAAGATTATGAGCTTTATTTATTGAGAAATGCTGATAATAAATATCGTGGTTTAGGTTTTGCTTTAGCCGGAAATTTTTATCCTGACTTTTTGTTATGGCTAGTAAACAAACAAACAGGGCAGCAATATTTAACTTTAGTTGATCCTAAAGGCATCCGAAACATGAATCACGACGATGCTAAAATTGAGCTCTACAAAGAGATTAAAAATATTGAGGCTAAGCTTGAGCATCCTGACTTAATATTAAGCAGCTTTATTTTGTCTATTACACCAATGAAAGATATTTTGAATAACTCTCTTTCTGAAGAAGAGTTTGCTGAAAAGAATGTCTTATTTATGGTGGGTAATGGAACAGCGTACCTTGGGAAAATGTTAGAAAAAATACTCCAGCTATAGGCTGGAGTATTTTTAAAAGTGTTTATATCTTTTATTTGGTTTGAGTTGCTTAAGCTATTCACTTCAGCTGAAAAGATCTGCTTTAGATTTTGGTGTGATTGCTATGTGATGTAACGATGAAATTTTCTAAACTGTATCTTACTTCTAAAAAATCTTTGATAAAGGTTCAGTCTCTTTTCTTCGACGTGGGTAAATCGGGGTAAATAGAATTTAAGATAATACTGAAAATTAAAGGGGTTAATAGCTGAATTAAACTGCCACCATCTCAATTTCGCTCTTATCAACTTATTGACTTTTATTAAGAGAAATACAATTAAAAAAGTCCTTAAGATATTCAGTTTGTTAGATGAGGGATGTTCCTAATGTGAGTTGAGAATCCGAAAAGAAGCTTTAGCTTCTTAATTTAATTGACACCGTTTCAGAAATACCTAAATGGGAGGTTTTTGATTGATTCAGGAGCTTTTCTTATTTATTGGTACTTGTAGTTAATCATATATTCCATATTGCGTATATTTGAATATTCATATATAAAAAGCTGTCTGTTTAAGAGATTATACTCATGGATCAAATGCCAAAAGTTCAAATTTACCATAATCCTGCCTGTGGCACGTCTCGTAACACTTTGGCGCTTATTCGCAACACGGGGATCGAACCAGAAGTAATTGAATATCTGATTACGCCACCATCAAAAGATCAGCTGATTAAAATGATTCAGGACTCTGGTTTAAGTGTTCGTGATGTGTTACGCAAAAATGTAGATGCTTATACTGAACTTAATTTAGACGATGCGAACTGGACAAATGAGCAATTGCTTGATGCTATGCTTGAACATCCCATCCTGATTAACCGTCCTTTGGTCGTGACAGATTTGGGCACTCGTTTATGTCGCCCATCTGAAGTAGTGCTAGATATTCTACCTTTGCCGCAATTAAAAGCTTTCGCTAAAGAAGATGGTGAAGTCATCATTGATGAGCAAGGCAGACGCTTAAAATAAAAGGTGAAACCCCTAACGCTGTTGGACTTTGTATCAGTGTAGAGCAGGAGATCTAAATGGAGAACATTGTCGCAATTTTTGCTTGGTTAAATGATGTTCTACTTAAAATGACCTGGCTCTCGGATGGGGTGCGCTGGTTCGTTGAAAATGTATTTGGTTTATCCGTTGCAACCCAGTTGGGTGGTAGTGTCCATTTCTTTATTTATGATGTATTCAAGATCTTTATTCTGCTTTCAGTGTTGATCTATACATTATCTTATATTCAAAGCTATTTCCCTCCAGAACGTACTCGGCTGATTTTAGGTCGGATGACAGGAATCAAAGCCAATATCATGGGGGCATTACTCGGTACTATTACGCCATTTTGTTCATGTTCTTCGATTCCGTTGTTTATTGGTTTTACCCGTGCAGGACTTCCGGTAGGCGTCACTTTTTCCTTTCTGATTTCATCACCACTTGTTGACTTGGCTTCAATTATTTTATTGGCGAGTATCTTTAACTGGAAAATTGCATTGGTCTATGTGTTACTTGGATTAGTGCTGGCAGTCATCGGCGGGTCATTAATCAGCTACTTGAAAATGGAAAAGTATGTGGCTGAATTTGTGACTCATCATCAAACAATCTCAGGTGACGATGAAGATTTCAGCATGACTGCAAAAGAGCGGCGTACATTTGCTTGGGAACAGGTGACAGACATTTTTAGTAAGGTCTGGCTTTATGTCTTGATAGGTGTCGGGATTGGTGCGGCAATTCATAACTGGATTCCTGAGCAGTGGATTACCGCCTTACTTGGTCAGGAACACTGGTATTCCGTACTGATTGCCACGATTGTCGGAATGCCAATGTATGCGGATATCTTTGGCACCTTGCCGATTGCAGAAGCACTTGTGACTAAAGGCGTTGGCTTGGGGACGGTTTTAGCGTTTATGATGGCGGTCACCGCACTTTCTCTGCCATCGCTAATCTTGTTAAAACAAGTGGTGAAAACCCGTTTATTGAGCCTGTTTGTAGGGATTGTTTTTGTGGGAATCTTGGTTGTTGGTTATAGCCTGAATACTTTGGGTTATTGGTTTTTATAAAAAGTGTGGAGAATAAAGATGCAAATTAAAGTTTTAGGAACAGGTTGTCGTAAATGCAAAGCCTTATTGGCTGCAACTGAAGAAGCTGTAAAAAGTACGGGTGTTCAGGCAGAAATTGAATATGTAACTGATATGATGCAAATTGCTGAAACAGGGTTGTTAAGTACGCCAGGTCTGATCATAGATAATCAAATCGTTTCAAGTGGCAAAGTTTTGGAACCACAAGCCATTGTGGAGTTGATTGAAAAAAATAAATAAGTGTATGTGGAAAACTGTAAAAAAGACCTGTGGCATAAGCCACGGGTCTTTTTTATTTGTGTCTTGAGATGTTAAGAAGTTTTAAATTTTTCCCTTTCTGGCAAGCATATACGGATATGGGTATACTTTTATAATGAGTACTCTTTACTGAATATATGGATATGTGTATATTTGCATAATAGAATGGGAGCAGTTATGGACCACCTTCAGTTTTTTAAATGTTTATCTGATGAAACACGTCTCAGTATTGTTATGCTTATCGCAGAAAACGAAGAGCAATGTGTTTGTGATTTGACAGATAAACTCCAGTTAAGCCAACCAAAAATTTCACGGCATTTAGCCCTGTTAAGATCAAGTGGTTTGCTGAATGACCGTCGGCAAAAGCAGTGGGTGTATTACAGTCTTAACCCACAACTACCTGAATGGTGCTTTGAAATTCTGAATACACTTAAACGTAGCAATGTTCCCGTGTTATTTGATCCCTCAGCTCTATCGATTCAGAGCCATTGCGAGTAAGTTTTTATGAAATTTTTGTTTCTGTGCACGGGTAACAGTTGTCGCAGTATTCTTTCTGAAGTTCTGTTTAATAGTCGAGCGCCTGAAGGTTGGGTAGCTTATAGCGCTGGAAGTAAACCTTCTGGCCAAGTTCATCCGTTAACCATTCAGACTTTACAGAACCTGGGGTTGTCTACCGAAGGTTTGTCGAGTAAAACGATTGATGCCTGTGAACAGTATCAGCCCGATGTCGTCATCACCGTGTGTGATGCGGCAGCACAAGAAGCTTGTCCGTTGTATTTAGGAGGAGCAATCAAAGCACATTGGGGTCTATCTGATCCATCACATTTAGATTTGCCTGAACAAGAAAAATTACAGGCATTTTTAAGTACTGTAGAACATATCAACAAACGCTTAGATGCACTTTTTGCATTAGATACCCATCACATGAGCCGTCCTCAGCTTATTGCTGAAATTAATCAAATTTCCCATCTTTAAGCGAGCAGATCATGTCTAAACCAGGATTATCCTTTTTGGATCGCAACCTGACGCTATGGATTTTTGTGGCCATGGCACTGGGTGTTGCGATTGGGGTGGTATTTCCACAAGCATCCGTCGCATTGGACGCAATGAGTGTAAATTCAGTCAACTTGCCAATTGCGATTGGTTTGATTTTGATGATGTATCCACCATTAGCCAAAGTAGATTATGCAGCTTTACCCAAAGTATTTCAGGATAAAAAACATTAGCGCTCTCTCTGATTCAGAACTGGCTGATTGCGCCAGTGCTGATGTTTGTATTGGCGATAGTCTTCTTGAGTGATTACCCAGAATACATGACAGGTCTGATTCTGATTGGCTTGGCGCGTTGTATTGCCATGGTACTGATCTGGAATGGACTGGCATGCGGGGACAATCAATACGGTGCTGCATTGGTCGCATTTAACAGCATTTTTCAGATTCTGTTCTTTAGCAGTTATGCCTGGTTCTTCCTGACCTATCTGCCGCCATTTTTTGGGATAGAAGGGAATGTCATCAATGTTGATTTCTGGACCATTGCCAATGCTGTCCTTATCTACTTGGGGATTCCATTCCTGATGGGCTTCCTGACGCGTCTATCTTTAGTGAAAGCCAAAGGTCTGGACTGGTATCAGAATCAGTTTCTACCCAAAATTGGTCCACTCAGCTTATTGGCCTTGTTATTCACCATTGTAGCCATGTTTAGCTTGAAAGGCGGTGATGTAGTGAGTTTGCCAATGGATGTGTTGCGGATTGCAATTCCATTGACGCTTTACTTTGTCGTGATGTTCTTTGTCAGCTTTTTCATGAGTAAGTGGATGGGGAATGACTATCCCAAAACCACCGCAATTTCATTTACCGCAGCAGGTAACAATTTTGAGTTAGCGTTGGCCGTTGCGATTGCTACCTTTGGTTTGGCTTCACCAATTGCCTTTACTACGATTATTGGCCCATTGGTTGAAGTGCCCGTGCTGATTGCACTGGTTAGCGTATCCTTGTGGCTGAAGAAAAAATATTATCCAAATTCTTAAGAGGCAAAGATGACACTCCCTAATCTTGAATCTGATCTTTTACCGACACCAACTTTTGCGGAAGTGCAGGCTAAAGAACTGAGTCACCCACCACGTATCTTATTGCTATATGGCTCAAACAGAGAACGTTCATATAGCCGCCTGGCTGTGATGGAAGCTGGGCGAATTCTTGAGCGTTTTGGTTGTGAGGTTAAAATCTTTCATCCCAAAGGTTTACCTTTACCTGAAGATGGTGATCTGGAACATCCAAAGGTTAAAGAGCTGCATGAATTGTTGGCTTGGTCTGAAGGCATGGTTTGGTGTTCGCCTGAGCGGCATGGTTCGATGAGCTCAATCTTTAAAGCACAGATTGATTGGATTCCACTTGCTGCAGGAGCTATTCGTGCTACGCAGGGTAAAACATTGGCTTTGATGCAAGTGAGCGGTGGATCACAGTCATTTAACAGTGTAAACCAGATGCGAATTCTTGGGCGCTGGATGCGGATGATCACGATTCCAAATCAGTCTTCTGTTCCTAAAGCCTTTTTGGAGTTTGATGAGGAAGGACGGATGAAGCCTTCATCGCTATATGATCGTATTGTTGATGTAATGGAAGAGCTATACAAGTTTACTTTGCTGACTCGCGGTCAGAGTACCTATTTGACCAACCGTTATTCGGAGCGAAAAGAATCGGCTGAAGAACTGTCTAAACGAGTCAATCAGCGTAATCTTTAAAGCTGATTCGTCATGGTGTGAGCAGGGTAACGGATGGCTCGATCGTTTGTTTAATCGTAAGCATCCGCTGAGCCCCACTTTTCTAACTCATTAACACCACGATAGTGTCCAATAAATTTTAAGAGGACACTATCGGAGTGCTATTTGGTCAGAAAACAGGAGTTCACAGGATACGTGAACCGTTATTTTGATTGTATCAGATGATGTTGAATTGGCGGGTAACGATCTTAAGTACAACAGGTCATCTAATGTCTAGATTGTCTTTTTTGATGCTTTAATCATAATGGCTGTCAATAAATAAAGAGTTTAAACCTGAGAATTAGAGCAATCCTGCTTATTTTTCCTGAAATTTTAAATCAATTTGATATTCGTCCTGAGTCACTTTGATTTTATAGTCTTTATATTTACGTTTACTTGGTGAAAGGGCAGAGTTAGTGACTTCTTTATGGAATTCGCTGTCAGACATAAAAAAATAATACGCCTTATAGCCTAATAAGATCTTGTCAATTTTTTTATCTTTTTTCTCAGCATTACGAATGAGTTCATTTAAATAGTTTAAGCTGATTTTGTCTGACATTTATAAACTCGCAAAGAAAAGTTGCATTATCACACGAGTTATAATCGATTTTTATTACAAATTGATGACAGTTGTATTTCGGGTACTTTGGGGTAGATGCTGCATTGAGTATTATTGAACTAAATGTTGTAGATCAAATCTAATTGGATAGATTTGGAGGAAAAACTATTAAAAAAGCTTTTAATGCTGAGTCTAAAGGTTTTTGATTTACAGCCTATAGTCCGAAAAACTGTCATTAATTATTCATGAATTATTCATGGTGATGTCATATACAAAAATTAGTCTAGTTGCAATTTTAACAAACACTAAAAAAACATGAAGACTTTAAAACCACATACCTTATGTCTCAGCTTGGCTTTGTTAGGCTGTTCATTTCCAAGCTATGCACAGCTGATGTTCAGTCAATATATTGACGGTTCTGCTAATCGTAAAGGTTTAGAAATTTATAATCCTGATAGTAGTACAGTCAATTTAGCTGATTATGAAATTCATCAATTTAGTAATGGATCGATCACCAAGTCTGCGACTTTTTCATTACAAGGCTCACTTGCGAGTAAAGCAAAGTATATTATTGGCCGCTCAGAATTACAGACCGAAATTGGTACTAAAGTCAATCAAGTGGCGGGGCTTGCATTTAATGGGAATGATGCTTTAGTTCTGCTCTATAAAGGTACGCCAATTGATCGTTTTGGTCGAGTGGGGGAGGACCCAGGTTCTGGTTGGGGGACGGCATTTACGAGTTACCAAAATAGTTTGTCACGTACTAAAACTTCAAATCCTGTAACTTCGATTAATCCTACAGCAACATTTGATTTAGACAGTGAGTGGTCTAAATGGTCTGATCGAAATGCATTCAATAGTAATTTGGGTGCAGTAAATACTGAGTCGCCATTGACTGAAGTAGTGTGTAGTACTGCAGATACTCCAATTGCAGACTTACAAACTGCTGCACTGAATCAACAATACGTTGTTCGCGGTATTATCACAGCTGACTATCGTTATCAAAATGGTTTTTCAGGGTTCTATATTCAAACCCCAGATAGCAAAGCCAAAACTGGATTAAGCAATGCGATCTTTGTTTACTTACCCGCAAGTAGTACTGTGACTGGCGGGAAAGTAGGTGAAGAAGTTATCTTTAAGGGGCGTCTAAGTGCTTATCAAAATCAGCTACAGCTCGATCAGCTAAGTAGTAATATCCAAACCTGTAATCAGCAGGCAGAAAGTCTGGTGAGTGCAACTCCTTTACAATTACCATTCTCAAGTTTGACGGATGTACAAGGGAATACGCCTAAACGCTATCAAGGCATGTTGGTCAAGATACCGCAGACTTTAACCATCAGTGAAAATTATAATTATGGGCGATTTGGTGAACTTTCATTAAGTTTAGGGCGCTTGTATATTCCAACCAATTTATATCCTGCGAAATCTGCTGAAGCAGTCAATTTGGCCAAACAAAATTTATTATCAAAAATTATCTTGGATGATGGCTATAACAATCAAAATAGAACGCCATGGCTGCCGCAAAACTTCAGTGCAGTAAATACTTTAAGAAGTGGCGATCAATTGAAAAATGTCGAAGGGATTTTGGAATATCGCTTCAATGCATGGCGTATTCAGCCAATTTTAAATAAAACACAGCCTGAAATTATTAAAGAAACTAATTCAAGAGCACCAGTGTTAGCAAAAGATTCTGGGCAAATTCGTGCCGCTGCTTTTAACGTATTAAATTATGATAATGGAGCAGCACAAGGTTTCCCTACAGAACGTGGTGCAACGTCACAAGCTGAGTTCAATAAGCAGCATCAGAAAATTGTAAGCGCTTTAAAAGCAATTGATGCAGACGTTTATGGATTAATGGAAATCGCAAATAATGGATATGATGAGAAAAGTGCAGTCGCTTATCTCACCAAAGCTTTAGGTGCTGATTGGAAATATGTTATTCCACCCAAGATGACAACGTTAGGAACAGATGCGATTGCGGTTGCCATTATTTATAACAGCAAGCGTGTTAAGACCGTGGGCGATGCCGCAGTCTATGACGATCTGTCTCAAAAGAACAGAGTCACCATGGCGCAGACTTTCCAAGCTTTATCTGGCGGTAAGGTTTTTACTATGGTGCCAAATCATTTAAAATCTAAAGGAAGTTGCCCTAGTGATAAAACCTCTCTAGATGCTGACCAAGGGGATGGTCAAGGTTGTTGGAATTCTACGCGTTTAACTGCAGTTCAAAAATTGATGCAGTGGATTGCAACCAATCCAACTAAGGTCAATAACCCGAACTATTTACTGGTCGGTGATATGAATAGCTATGCAAAAGAGGATCCAATACTGGAATTGGAAAAAGCTAATTATAAAGTTTTGCTGAATGATGAAAAAATTGGTCAGGGTAAATCTGCGTACAGTTATATTTTTGGTGTCGCAAGTGATGCCAACGGCAATGGCGGTTCTGGGAACTTAGACCATGCAATTGCTGATGAAAACTTATATCCAATGGTGAAACGAGCATTTGCATGGCACATCAATGCGGATGAGCCGACAGCTTTGGACTATAACGAAGAATATAAAACAGCTGAGCAAATTTCAGCATTTTATAGCGATGACGCATTCCGTTCTTCCGATCATGATCCTGTAATTGTCGATATGGATTTAAATGATAAGAAAGAAAGCAATATGGATAAAGGCGAAACCAGTGGCGGCAGTATGGGCTTATGGTCAATGCTCACTTTAACGGGGTTAGTTTTAGCAACCACAATGCGCAGACGTAAATTTTGAGATAAATCAAGCACGGATAAATCTAAAAATTGATTAGATAATTGTGATCATAGGGGGAAATTTGTATTTCTCCCTATTTTATTGCGTCAAAAAATGAATATATCTTAATCAAATGCATGATTATTAGATAATTATAATCTAAACCATTTGTTAAAAAATAATGAGAAAAAAGTGAGGATGTCATGAGATTGAAACCGAAGGACTACATGATGTCTGTTTAAATTCTAATCACATGGGGATGGCCATGATCTTTAAAAATAAAGCCAATCATTATTCGAGTTTGACCTGCGGTTTAGTCGTTTCTGGTCTATTTTTGGTTGGGTGTAATAATGATAGTCAAGACAATACCGACCCAAGTCCTGTCGCTCAACCCAAACCACTGGAAATTAATGTGCTGCACATAAATGACAGCCACTCACATTTAGATGAAGAAAGCATCAAATTAAAGCTTGAAACCTCGTCAGGTCAGCGCGAAGAGATCCAGGTTGCAAATGGTGGTTTTGCACGAGTGACTGCATTGATCAATCGCTTGGCGAGCACTGAGAAAAACCCGATAAAAATTCATTCAGGTGATGCCATTACTGGAGACCTCTACTTTACTTTAAAAGAAGGTGAGGCAGAGGCAGATCTCATGAACACGGTTTGTTTCGATACATTAACGCTAGGCAACCATGAGTTTGATAATACCGATGAAGGTTTAAATAAATTTATTGGGTTCTTAAATAACAAAGGTAATTGTACAAATAAAACCCAAGTCTTAAGTGCGAATGTCGAGTTTGGAAAAACCTCAGCGCTCTACCAAACAGAACTTGTGAAGCCATATACCATTATTGAAAAAGAAGGGCAAAAACTTGCATTAATCGGTTTATCTATTGCGGATAAAACCAAAAATGCTTCTCGACCAAATGCAGATACGATTTTTAAAGATGAATTAACAACTGCTCAAAAATATATCGATCAGCTCAAACAAGAAGGCATAAATAAAATTATTGTGCAGTCTCATTTAGGCTATGGAAAGGATAAGGAGTTGGCTGCACAACTATCTGGTGTTGACGTTATTGTTGGAGGTGACTCACATACCTTGTTGGCAGATGCAAAGCTAAAAGATTATGGAATGAGCCCAGAAGGTGATTATCCAACCGCGGTGAAAAACAAAGATGGTGATCAAGTTTGTGTGGTGCAAGCTTGGCAATACGCGTATGCAGTGGGGCAACTTAAAGTCAATTTTGATGCGAATGGTAAAGTTGAAGCCTGTACGGGCAAAGCCAATATTTTAATAGGCAATGAGTTTAAACGTACTGCTCAAAATGCGCCAGTATTGAGCAGTGCCGAGCTCAATGCTATTCATCAAGATATTGAGCGTAGTAATAGTTTGATCATGGTGCAACCTGACGCCACCGCTTTAAGCATTTTAGAACCTTATAAAGTTGCTAAAAACTTATTGGGTAAAGAAATTGTGGCTAAAGCTGAAGAAAATTTATGTTTGCGTCGTGTGCCAGGAACAACAAGAGACGCATCACGTTCTAGCTTAGGGGATATTTGTAATAAATCTGATTTTACCAATCTGCATGGTGGTGATGTGCAACAGCTCGTTGCGGAAGCTTTTTTGCAGCAGGGTAAAAAGTTTTTTGCCGCAGATATCTCTATCCAAAATGGGGGTGGGGTGAGAGTAGATTTGCCTCAAGGTGATATTAGTGTAGAGAAAATTTATACGGTATTGCCATTTAAAAATACGCTGGTGCAGTTAAAGGCGACGGGTCAAGAGATCAAAAATGTACTCGAGGATGCTATGGATGGTGTCGTGAATAAAAAAAATACGGGCAGCTATCCTTATGCGGGTGGTTTACAGTGGGATGTAGATTTATCCAAAAATAAAGGTGAGCGTGTATCAAACTTAAAAGTTCGCAATGCTCAAGGGCTATATGAAACTTTAAATCCAAACCAAACCTATCAAGTCATTACCATTAATTTCCTTGCAGATGGTCAAGACTTTTATGACAGTTTTAAACAGATTACGGGTGAACGTCGTGTGGAAGTCGGACTAGATTATGCTGAGGCATTTTTACAGTACGCAAAAAGCACTCAAGGACTCAAACGCTTGCCGACTGAGTTTTACAGTACTCAAAATTATAAAGAATAAATTGATTTCGCTCTTCCAAGTCAGCTAAAAATGGCTGACTTGGATCAAGTCTGAACTAATACATTTCAATTTAGTGATCTCTAAATCCATCTTGTAATTGGCGTGGGCTTTGTTGCACAAACCTATCTGTAAAGGCTTTTTTAGCGATATAATTTTCAAATGAAGAAGCCTACACACAAAATCTACCGCACAACCAATTGGCCCGCATATAACCGAGCACTCATGAGTCGCGGAAATATTGCCATTTGGTTTGATCCTGCTACGCAATGGTATGCTCCATCAAAAGGCAAACAAGGGCGAAATCAAACCTACTCCGACGCAGCCATCCAATGCTGCTTAATGATTAAATCCTTATTTCGTCTGTCTTTACGTATGGTTACTGGCTTTGTACAAAGTCTGATTAAACTTTGCGGATTAAATTGGATAGCTCCAGATTACACCACGCTTTGTAGAAGACAAAAGCATATTGATATTGTAATCAGCTACCAAAAAAGTAGCGATGGGCTGCATCTACTCATGGACTCTACAGGCATGAAGTTTCTAGGTGAGGGCGAATGGAAACGCAAGAAACATGGATCTGAATATCGTCGCCAATGGCGTAAACTTCATATTGGTATAGATGCCAAAACCCTACAAATACGAGCAGTTCAGCTTACAACCAATAATGTCAGTGATTCACAGGTGCTTGGTGATTTACTTGATCAGATTCCACAAGATGAGCGGATTGACTCTGTTTATACCGATGGAGCTTATGACACCAAGCAATGCCGTCAGGTCATTGCAGATCGGCAAGCGCATGCGGTGATTCCACCTAGAAAAAATGCGAAACAATGGAAAGATACAAAGAGTAGCTCGCTAGAGCGAAATGAATTACTTCGAACAATTAAACGTTTAGGCAGGACACTATGGAAAAAATGGTCAGGCTATCATCGGCGAAGTTTGGTTGAAACTAAGATGCACTGCATTAAATTATTAGGAGATAAACTCAGCGCAAGGAGTTTTGGTAGCCAAGTGAATGAGATCCATGCACGTGTAGCAGTCCTTAACAGATTTACGGAATTAGGTCGCCCACTTACCCAAGTTACGCCTTAAATTTGGCTCAATTAGGGGCGCTTTGCATTTCAAATCTTTGTGCAACAAAGCCATTGGCGTGTTGAATCCGTTCATTTGATGGGTTGTATTGCTTATGGATCTCATCAGAGAAAGGGGTTTCTTCACATAATACAAAGTACCTTTCCATCGGTGTTTTACCTTTCAAAGCTGAATCTGGTCTCATCCAGTTATAGTAATGCTGCCATTCGGCTAGCTTGTCTTGGATATCTTCAGAATTAATATCGACAGTAGCGTAGAACTCAGATTTATCAGTCTTTTGAGAACGCTCTGCCTTGCCATTCAAATGAGGTGAACCTGGTTTATTTGGCCTAAATTTGATTCCATGCTGCATCAATTTTTTCTGTACTTTTTCAGCAAAAAATTCCCGCCCACGATCGGTCTGTATTCGCTGTATGGGAAAAGGCATTTCTTCAATTACGCAATCTAAAAAGTCGAGCGTATTCGCTGCTGTTCGGCGTTTATATATCCTTAAAACGCGATATCGTGTGCAGTCATCGATAGATGTGTACTGATATAGCCCAGGACCCAATTTACAGGTATCCATTTGAATTCTATCGCCTGGTAATGGGCGCTCATAACGAATGAAATCTACTTTACGATGGAATTTTTTAAATCGGTTTGACTTGATGGGTGGATAGTACTTTATGGATAGTCGCTAAGGACAATGAGACTCCGTGCAGCCTCATCAATTCTGTTTGCAAACGTCGAGCACCCAGATTTCTAGCCGAGCGCATTTCCAATATTAAGGCCTCTAGCATAGCATTGATTTTAGTATTTGGAGATTTTAATGGGCGTTTACTCTGACTACTTAATCCATCAATACTTTGCTCAGGGTATCGTTTACTGCTCATAAGTACCTCGTTAATTAGCCATTTTATCTAACTAAAAAGTGTCTACAAAATCGGTGGCTATTCATCTAGTACTAGGGATCAATACACCGATCAAGCCGATTAAATGCCCAATACAACTTGATAAGGTTTAAATCCTTCAAGTACAGCTTCAGAAACCAACTGGATAAATGCTTCAGTTTTTCCATAAGCCATCCATTGATCTAGGGCCTCATAGTAGGCCAATCGGTTTTCAACTGTTATTACACAAGGGGGATAACCAGCTTTAAGCAATTCAAGATTCATTAATAGACGTGATGTACGGCCATTGCCATCAATGAATGGATGAATACCTACAAAATCAGCATGTACTTTGACTGCACGTTCGATAGGATGCAGCTTATGTGCTTCACTTTTATACCAGTCTACTAACTGAGCCATCTTGTCATTTAATAATGTGTAATCAGGCGGGGTAGATGTAGCACCAGAGATTATGACATTTTGTTGACGATAGCGGCCTGCATTATCATCATCAATATTCTTTAATATAAGCTGATGGATATTACGAATTTGCCATTCAGAAAAAGACTCCTCTTTCCGCATGATATCTTCAACATAGTAAATTGCATCTCTATGGTTGATCGCTTCGAAGTGTTCTCTTAATGCCTTTCCACCAACAGTAATACCTTCGAGTACTACTTTAGTTTCTAGCAGGGTGAGTGTATTGCCTTCAATTGCATTCGAATGATAGGTCCAACGGACAATAAGATCTTCCTGTAAATTTTTGACAATTGATGGAGAAAGAGGGCGATGCTGATCTAATTTTTTCTTTAAATCGTCAATAGTTTCAAACATAACCTTATCTCTGTATGTGTCTAAAAGAATAATACATCAAAAAAGAATATCAAAGAAATGATATGTTATATCGTATCGTTTTATAGTGTAATCAATGTTGGTATAATCAGTACTCCACTTCAAATCCTGAATTTGGATTTGAACAAGATTTTAAAGTGATTCAATGCACTAAATCTAATTTGGGTCAAAATTGGGTCAATGAATTTTTTATTCAATAAAAGATCTTTAGAATTAGTTGGTTAGGATCTGAGTTCAATTGACGCCACCTCCACCAAAATTCTTCTTATAAAAAAGCCACTTATATAAGTGGCTTTTTTTATTAAGTATTTTTTTTACTAATTAAAATTTTATTATCATCATTATCTTTAGTGATCACTTTAAATATAAATTAGTGTGAGAGTAGTTCTGAATCTTAAATTTTATAAGTTTTATTGAGCTTAATAAAAAAACAATAAACCGAAAAAAAATAGTTTTTCTGCAAACTTATTTGAATAGAAATAAAGATAATTTTATTTGATCCAATAAGGTGAATTACATTCATAAGATTTTATTATGATTTTTAAAATTATACAGCAAGAGTTTGAATATTATAGAAAAATATTATTTATCTTCAGTGTAATTACGATGATAAAGCAATATTTTCAGAAGATAATCAAAGCAGCTTTTGCTGCTTTGATTATTCAGTAGAAGCAGATCAGGCAGCCTCAAGTCTATCCGTAATCAGCTCAACTCCAGTCGCAGCTTTAATCTGCTCCAGCGTGACATCTTGAGCCAGTTCTACCAGAACCACTCCGCGTGAAGTAATATCCATGACACCGAGATCCGTAATGATCCGGTTGACCACACCTTTACCTGTTAGTGGCAAAGTACATTGAGGAACGATTTTCGAGGTACCATCTTTAGCCGTGTGTTCCATTAGGACTACGACTTTCTGCACACCGGCTACCAGATCCATGGCACCGCCCATACCTTTGACTTTCTTGCCTGGAATCATCCAGTTTGCCAGATCACCCGTTTCGGAAACTTCCATTGCTCCCAGAATCGCAATATTGACATGCCCACCGCGAATCATGGCAAAGGAATCCGCACTGGAAAAGAAGGCAGCACCTTTACGGGCAGTCACCGTCTGTTTACCTGCATTAATTAGATCTGCATCAACGGTTTCTACAGTTGGAAATTCATCAATGCCTAACAGGCCATTTTCAGACTGGAGCCAGACGTTGATATTGTCCGGAATATAGTTGGCCACCAGTGTTGGCAAACCGATACCAAGATTGACATAGAACCCATCTTCAAGTTCCTGTGCTGCACGTTGAGCCATTTGATTTCGAGTCCAAGCCATGATTATGCTCCCGCCTTTAAGGTCATCTGTTCAATGCGTTTTTCTGGTGAAGCATTAACGACAATTCGATTCACATAGATTCCAGGCAGATGAATATCATCGGGATCAAGTTCACCAATCTCTACGATTTGTTCAACTTCAGCCACAGTGATTTTCCCGGCCATGGCGCATTCAGGATTGAAATTACGTGCAGTTTTACGGAAGACCAGGTTGCCGGCCTTGTCTGCTTTATAGGCTTTGACCAGTGCCACATCTGCGGTTAATGACTTTTCAAGGATAAATTCTTTACCTTCAAATTCACGGACTTCTTTGCCTTCAGCAACCAATGTGCCGACACCGGTTTGGGTGTAGAAAGCGGGAATTCCAGCACCACCCGCACGCAGTTTTTCTGCCAGTGTTCCTTGGGGCGTCAGCTCTACTTCCAGCTCACCATTTAAATATTGACGTTCAAATTCCTTATTTTCACCGACATAAGAAGAAATCATTTTTTTGATCTGCTTGGTCCGCAACAATTTACCCAAACCAAAGTCATCCACCCCCGCATTATTGGAAATACAGGTGAGGCCGGTGACACCGGTATTTTTTAAGGCTTCTATGAGTGCTTCAGGAATGCCGCATAAACCAAATCCACCGACCGCCAGTGTTTGATGATCTGCCACGATATCCGCTAAAGCTTCCTGAGCATTCACAACGACTTTATTCATCAGAAATCCCTTCCTTTAAAAATTTAAGCATCCATCTTGGCTTTGCGAGCGCTCTGGTCTAATTCATCCGCATGCAAGAAGTGTGTATGTGACGGTGCGCGTTTGGTTTTGCTCCATTGCTCCAGCATGTCATACTTCATTGCTTCGGTAATCATGGCAATTTTCTGGTGTGCTTTTTCATCATCATAAGCCAGTTCCAGACGATGACCATTTGGATCGAAGAAGTAAATCGAATGGAAAATGCCATGATTGGTAATGCCCAGTACATCCACGCCATTGGCTTCCAGATGTTCTTTGGCCTGAACTAATGCCTGACGATCCTTCACTTTTAAGGCAATGTGCTGTACCCATTTCGGGGTATTTTCATCACGGCCCATTTCCGGTTGGGTGGGTAGTTCAAAGAAGGCCAGGACATTGCCATTACCTGCATCTAAAAATAGATGCATATACGGGTCGAAAGCCTTGGTAGATGGCACATGATCCTCGGCAAAAGCCAGAATAAAGTCCATATTCAGATTTTTTTTGTACCACTCTACGGTTTCTTTGGCATCTTTACAGCGGTAGGCGACATGGTGGATTTTTTCAATTTGAATGGTCATACTTATATCCTTATATATTCTTATGCTGCATCAGGCTGCGCTTCAGGTGCAGCTTTTTGAAATGCATCTAGTGAATTGCAATGTTCATAAATCGATTCAATTTTCGGAAAATCAGAAAGATCGATGTTGAAACGTTTGGCGTTATACACTTGTGGAATCAGACAGCAATCTGCAAGACTCGGCTGATCTCCAAAACAGAATTGACCATTTGAAAGCGTTAATTGAGCTTCGAGCGCTTTTAAACCGGTGATGACCCAGTGTCTGTACCATTCGGTTTTCTGTTCATCGCTGGCATTCAGGGTTTTACTAAGGTATTGAAGTACACGCAGGTTATTTAAGGGATGAATGTCGCAGGCAATATTCAGACTAAAGGCCCGAATCAGCGCACGCTGTTGCAAATCCTTGGGCAACAGGGGAGTTTCCGGAAATTTTTCTTCCAGATATTCAATCATGCTGAGCGACTGGGTCAGCGTGAAATCATCTTCAATTAAGGCAGGCACCAGCTCACCCGGATTGACCTGTCGAAACGTTTCACTATGCTGTTCGCCGCCGTTGTTTACCAGATGAACCGGAATATGTTCTGCTTCGATTCCTTTCAGGTGGAGCGCAATACGAACCCGGTAAGCGGCTGAACTGCGAAAATAGGTATATAGTTTCATGATCATGATTTCACTCCAGCTTATTCACTAAAACCGAAATCAAGCGCTGGCAGAATTTTGCCGCTCACAGCACCGAAACCGATACGAAGGCCATCTTTTTCACAATGGCCTTTCATGATTACGGTGTCGCCGTCCTGAATGAAAGTGCGCTGTTCACCATTCGACAAGGTAAGTGGCTTGGTGGCATTCCAGGTAATTTCCAGTAATGAACCATAAGAGTCTGGCGTAGAGCCGGAAATCGTGCCTGAACCCATCAGATCACCAACCTGTACATTACAGCCTGCAATGGTGTGATGAGCCAGCTGCTGTGCCATTGACCAGTACATATATTTAAAGTTGGTCTTACAGATCACATCTGCTTGATCTGAATTTTCAGTCTGGATCTCGACAGACAGATTGATGTCATAGCTATTGCTGCTGTTGTCTTCACGCAGATAAGTCAGAGGTTTGGGATCTTGAACTGGTGAACTGGTTTTAAACGGTTCAAGTGCTTCCAAAGTCACGACCCATGGCGAGATCGAAGAGGCAAAAGTCTTGGCGTTAAATGGACCTAGCGGTACATATTCCCATTGCTGCAAGTCACGTGCAGACCAGTCATTGAATAGCACCATACCAAAAATATGGTCCCAGGCATTTTCAATCGCAATGGGCTTACCTAGATGATTTGGCTTGCCAATAATAAAACCGGTTTCCAGTTCGAAGTCGAGTTTGCGACATGCTGAAAAGACTGGACGATCAGAATCCGGTAATTTGATCTGTCCAGATGGACGCACGATCTCTGTACCGCTCACAATTACGGAGCTGGCACGGCCGTTATAACCGACTGGAAGTTCTGACCAGTTTGCTAACAATGCATTTTTCGGATCACGGAACATACAGCCGACATTGGTGGCATGCTCTTTCGATGAATAGAAATCGGTATAGCTCGGGATATGCACCGGCAGATGCATTTTGACATCTGACTGGTTAAAGAAAACCTGATCACGGAGTTCCTGATTATCACGCAATTCGGCATGATCTGCTGACAACAGCGTCTGTAACTCTGCTCGTACTTTAGACCAGTTGGCTTTACCCGACTCAATAAAAGCATTCAAGGTTGGCTGGTTAAAAAATTGCTGGCCTTGTTCCAGCTTTAAATAACCCTTTGCTTCCAATGCTGCCAGGTCAACCACCCATTCTCCAAGTGCAACTCCGGCACGTGGTTGAGCATTCTGCTTATCACTGAAAATACCATAAGGCAGGTTTTCTAAAGGGAAATCTGAATCAGGAGCGATGTCGACAAATGACTTTAAACGCGTCGTCATAAATATGGATCCTTTCCGTGGAAAATTTAAGTTCTATACAGAATCATACTTATATTTTTAAATTACGCAATAAATAATTTGATTATGAATAATGTAAATTTGTTAAAATGCCGCTATGATCTGAATCTGGAATCAGATTTGGCTGAGCAAGATTTTTGATTTCAGTAGTACAATGGCTTGATAGAACCATGAAAATTAATGCGTATATGCAGGATGAAACGATGAACGTTGAGGAAGAAAAATTACAGGGAGGGGTGCAGTCTCTAGAAGTAGGATTAACTGTGCTCGATGCATTGACTGAACATAATGCACCGATGATGTTAAAAGAGCTGTCAGAAGTCCTGTCCATGCATCCTGCAAAAGTGCATCGCTATGTGGTGAGTCTGATACGTAAAGGTTATGCCCAGCAGCTCAGTGATGGACGTTATAGTCTGGGTGAGCGTGCTCACGCATTTGGCGTCAATGCTTTAAAACGTACCGATATGCTGGAATTAACCCAAAAATATATTATGCAGATTCAGCAGCATTTAAATTGCAGTATTCATGTCAGTAAATGGTTTGCCGATGGTGCCGTCGTGGTTCAGTCACTTGAATCTAACCACGTATTTAATATCATTACCCGGGTCGGCTCACGTATGCCTTTACTAAAGTCGGCAACTGGTCGTTTACATGCCTGCCTTCAGCCAGAACACATCATCAAGCCTTTGCTGGAAAAAGAGTGGGCGAGTAGCGCTAAAGCAGATCAATATCCTGCGAACTGGAAAGAATTCTCGCAACTTAAAGAGAAAATTCTACAGCAGGGCTATGCCTCAGTCACTGGCGATATGATGGCAGGCATCCATGCCGTGGCAATTCCAGTGTTTAGCTTTAGTCGCCAGCTCGATCATGTAATTACTTGTATTGGTACCGAAGACCAGTTGCCAGCAGACCAGATGCAAGAAGCTATTGATTATCTGCTTGGAATCCAAAAACAGATTGATGGCTTGTTTAATCCAGAGGTTACTGTCTAAAACTTTCATTTATTGCAGATAAGTTTTCTAAACCTGAACTTATTTCACAGATCCAGATCTGATTCAGGGATTGGATCTTTTTTATCAAGATTTTGATCGCTAAATAGGATTAAAAATGATTTTATTTTTGCAACACAAAACCAAGATGATCACTCGCTTTTAATTTAAAAAAAGAATAAAGCAAGATCCATAAAAAAGCCTTCCAATATTAGAATTAGAAGGCTTCTAACAACTTAATTATTTCTAAGCAATCAACGGTTCAGCTTCACTTTGCATTTTAATCACAGCTGCCATCGACTCGGCAACATAATCAATATTGCTGAGGTTTAGACCTGCTGTACACATGCGGCCACTACGAACCAGATAAATCCCGTGATGCTGTTTTAACAGATCCACCTGATCAGCAGTGAGGCCGGTATAACTAAACATGCCTTGCTGCTGGATCAGGTAAGTAAAATCCAGTTCCGGTAGCGCCTCGGATAATTTTGCTTTGAGTAAGCCACGCATGCGTAAAATACGCTGGCGCATTTCTTCAACTTCAGTTTGCCATTGCTTAAACAGTTCAGGATCATTTAACACCTGACTGACCAATAGAGCGCCATTGGCCGCTGGACTTGAATAAATCCGGCGAACTGTAGCTTTTAACTGCCCTAAAACATTTTGCGCACTGGTGGAATCATCACAGACGAAACTTAAGCTACCAATACGTTCTCCGTATAAAGAGAAGATTTTGGAAAATGAATGGCTGACGATAAAATTCATACCGGCCTGATCGAGTGCACGGATGGCATAAGCATCCTGTTCCAACCCTTGACCAAAACCTTGATACGCCATATCCAGGAAAGGAATTAAAGATTGGGCTTTTAAAACTTCAATGACTTGATCCCACTCATGCGGCTGTAAGTCGGCCCCGGTCGGGTTATGACAACATGGATGTAATAACACAATACTTTGAGCGGGCAGCTGTTTTAAGCAATCCAGCATCGCCGGTACATTAACGGCATTGGTTTCTGCATCATAATAAGGATAGAAATGGGTCTGAATACCAGCGCCATTAAAGATGGCAATATGGTTTTCCCAAGTCGGCTGGCTCACCCAGATTTCAGATTCTGGAAAATATTTTTTCAAAAAGTCAGCGCCGACTTTTAGCGCACCTGAGCCGCCCAAGGTCTGAATCGTGACTACACGGCCTTGCTCGCGGGCAGGGCTGGAAGTTCCAAAAATTAATTCCTGTGCAGCCTGGTTAAAGCTGTTCAGACCATCCATCGGCAAGTAAACACGAACTTTATTATAGTCAGGGGTCAGGTAAGTATAGGCTTTTTGCACTGAGTCTAGCTGCGGCACGATATTATCTTCGTTGTAATACAGGCCGATGCTTAAGTTGACTTTGTTACTCCGTTGATCTTTGTTGAATTCTTCCATTAAAGAGAGAATCGGATCACCGGCATAAGTATCAATATGTTGAAACATGAATCTATCCTAATCTAATCAATATGCGATTACGCTTCTGGTAAAGAGCTAATTTTGCTGTTGTCTAACATAGCCGTCTGAGATTCCTGTTTGCGCTTAAAGAAGTAGGCAACCGAGAGAATACCAATCCAGACCGGAATCATGATGACAGCAACGCGCATGTCCGGGGTGCTGCTCATAATCAGCAGAATACCGCCCATAAATGCGATACATAAATAGTTGGTAAATGGATAAGCCACACTTGGAAAATCGGTTCTAGTCTGCGTACGATTCATGGAGGTCTTGAATTTCAAATGAGTATAGGAAATAACAAGCCAGTTAATCACGATGGCAGCAACCACCAGCATCATCAACATGCTAAAGGCTTTTTCCGGCACCAGATAATTTAATAAAACGCACATCAAGGTGAAAAACGCTGAAACCATCACCGCATTCACAGGGATGCCACACTGATTAATCTTGCTTAAGAACTTCGGCGCATTACCTTGCTGGGCTAAACCTAACAGCATACGGCTGGTACAGTAGTTAGTACTGTTATATACCGAAACCGCCGCGGTTAACACCACAAAATTCAAAACTCCGGCAACTGTCTGACTGCCGAGAGAATCAAAAATCATCACAAATGGACTACCACCTTGCGCCATCATGTTCCAAGGGTAAAGTGATAAAATCACTACCAGACTCAGGATATAAAATAACAGGACACGGTAGACAATTTGATTGACTGCTTTAGGTAAGGTCTTTTTCGGGTTATCGGTTTCAGCGGCTGCGATCCCCACCAGTTCAATGCCGCCAAAAGCAAACATGATCATGGCCATCGCCATAATCAGACCCATGATTCCATTCGGGAAGAAGCCGCCGAGTTGCCATAAATTTTCCAGACTGGACTGGCTATGGCCGCTACCACTGGCAAGCAGGTAGCTGCCGAACGCAATCATGGCAATAATTGCACCAACTTTAATGATCGCCAGCCAGAACTCCATTTCACCGAATAATTTCACGTGAAGCAAATTAATGATATTGATGAAAATGAAGAAGCCGAGGGCAGAGACCCAGGTCGGAATTTCTGGCCACCAGTAATGGATATAAAGACCGACGGCACTTAATTCGGCCATACAGACCAGAATATTCAGTACCCAGTAATTCCAGCCCGACATAAATCCGGCAAATTTGCCCCAGTATTTATAAGCGAAATGACTAAAAGAACCGCTCACAGGTTCATGTACAATCATTTCACCCAGCTGGCGCATCATTAAGAAGGCAATCAAGCCTGCAATGGCATAACCTAAAATAACAGAAGGCCCAGCAAGCTTGATCGTTTGTGAAATTCCAAGAAACAGTCCGGTACCAATTGAACCACCGAGTGCGATGAGCTGAATATGCCGGTTACTTAAACCTTTTTTCAGGTTTCCTTGTTCAATATGCTGCATTTTTATTCATCATCCATGTGAGATTAAGTGCTGAACTATGATGTGCTTTATTATTTTTATGCCGTCATCGATGCAGAATCTTAAGTGTTATACGAGCGTATACGTTGAAACAGAGGCAACCATACCGATGCATATGAGACTACATAGACACCGGTATGGTTTTAAAAAGGTCAGGCTTTAGAAATGTCTAAAACACCACGTTTGATCTGATCACGTTCGATTGATTCAAATAAGGCCTTAAAGTTACCTTCACCGAAACCATCATCGTCTTTGCGCTGGATAAATTCAAAGAACACCGGGCCAATCATATTTTCAGAGAAAATCTGTAACAGCAGGCGTTTGTTACCATCTTTGGTATTGCCATCGAGCAGAATGCCGCGTTTTTGCAGCTCATCCGCAGGCTCACCATGGTTCGGCAAGCGCTCATCCAGCATTTCATAATAAGTGCTTGGCGGTGGCGTCATGAACTTGGTGCCTAAAGCTTTCAGCTTGTCCCAGGTCTCAAGCAGGTCATCACAGATAAAGGCAATGTGCTGAATACCTTCACCATTGAATTCATTCAGGAATTCAGCGATCTGGCCATTACCTTTGTCAGAATCTTCATTTAGTGGAATACGGATCTTACCATCTGGTGCTGTTAGTGCCTTAGAAGTCAGGCCAGTGTATTCACCTTTGATGTCGAAGTAGCGGATTTCCTGGAAGTTGAAAATCTTTTCATAGAAATCTGCCCAGTACTGCATACGACCTTTATAAACGTTATGCGTTAAATGATCGATTTCATTCAGGCCTGTGCCGACTGGACGCGATGGAACATTATCGAAGAAGATAAAATCATTTTGGTAAATGTCACAATCGACCAGGAAGATTGGAGAGCCACCGATTCCTTTAATTGCAGGGATGTTAAGTTCCATTGGACCAATTTTGCTGTAAATTGGTTCTGCACCGATTTCAATCGCCTTTTGAAAAGCTTTCGCAGCATTCTTGGTACGGAAGCCCATTGCACAAGCAGAAGGACCGTGCTCTTTATAGAAAAATGCTGCATATGATTCAGGCTGATAATTCAGAATGATATTAATATTGCCTTGGCGCCATAAATAGACATTTTTCGATTTATGCTTCGCCACTTTAGTGAATCCGATGGCTTGGAAAACTGGATCCAGCTGACCATCTTCAGATACAAATTCAATAAATTCGAATCCACACAGTTCTAATGGATTGGCTAATTCATTCATACAACATCCTCATTTTTTAGAAGCAATCCTATTGCTCATCTTTTACTGTCTTGTTCAGGGCTCACGGATGTATCACTGCCATTTTATATTGAGTAGACAAATCCGTTTGCCTGACTTCTTTGACTTGCTGAACTGCATCGATTCCTGATGCACACAAGAAAAAGAAGGAATTTACCTCATCATACTGGATATAAGATATTATTCAATACGTAATTTAATTACGTAATAAATAATAAAGTAAAATAATGGGGTAATTTATAACATAAATTAATGTTATTCATAAAAAATATTTTTTGGATAATTCCAGGAAATTAATGCACAGTAAATGTAGCTTTTTGTAAGGCTAAGTCGTCTTAAACGAGCTATTTTGCAAGGCTTGCTGAGCTCAGGTTTTTAGGAAAAGAACCTGAAAAATTGAAATATGCAGAACTTGGTTTTAAATTGATTTTCCACAAAGAAAGAAAAGGCCCCTTAAATGGTTAAAGGTCTTACTGCTTGAAAGGAATTTAATCTGTCAGTTTTTCCACTTTTATACTTTCACGATAGATACTGGCAGCCTTTATACAGTAGGAAAACACCAATTACCTCGGCCACCGCATTGTCATAGAAATGGAGTTTCCGACCATTAAGGTATTTTCAAAGTAGCGGTCTGTAATCAGCGCAAATGAAAAAGCAAGGCATATGGTCGACTTGGACCTCGACAGATCAAGAAGTGCCTGTTATTACAATTCGAAGAATAAAAACACAATAAAGAAACTGGCCTTTTGCCAGCTTAGGTCGAATATAGAACGCACAAATAAATTTGTTTAGCCACTCAAAAGCGTAAAGCAGGGCTAAACAAATGCGTCATCTCTTAATCTCTACGCAGAGGTGAGATCATGAATATTGCAAAAAATACCATCTGCCTTTGGTACGATCACGATGCTGAAGAGGCTGCACGGTTTTATGCGCAAACCTTTCCAGACTCATCAGTAGGGGCAATAGTCCTTGCCCCTGGAGATTATCCGTCAGGAAAAAAGGGAGATGTCATTACAGTCAATTTTACGGTATTGGGTATTCCATGTATTGGTTTAAATGGTGGGCCAGAATTTAAGCATAATGAAGCTTTTTCCTTTCAAGTGGCCACACAAGATCAGGAAGAAACGGACCGATACTGGAATGCGATTGTGAACAATAGTGGGCAAGAAAGTGAATGCGGCTGGTGTAAGGATAAATGGGGAATTTCCTGGCAGATTATCCCCATGGCTTTACTTGAAGCATCTTACAGTCCAGATCCAGCAGTAGCAAAAAGGGCATTTGATGCCATGCTTAAAATGAAGAAAATTGATGTAGCAATAATTCAGGCAGCGATTCGTGGTTAAGTCATGTGGACTGATACAGCTTGTATATCTGATGTTTCCGATGAAATGAGTCACTTTATGAATAGACATAGATTGAGCTAAATTTTAAAAATCTCGCGCTTTTTATTTGTACCGACTCAGATTTAAACTTTAATGAATTGTCAGCTTGAGTTAAACAATACTTTTATAAAAAAGCCCTTGGATTTTTAGAGCCAAGGGCTCTAAATTTTCTGCCATAAGCTTGGTTTTACTGGCTTTTGGGAGCTTAATAGTGAGTAAGTTGCAAATTCATTATTAATCTTTATCAAGACAGAAATTGAGAATTTTATTTATAAGTTTTATATATAAATAATAAGGATTAAAGCAGCTTAAATCATAAAATCTTGCAGCATAAAATTGTAATTGATTGAAAAGCTCAGCTTATAAATTAGCGTCATTCCCTCGAATTTTGATAGAAAAGGCTAAACCATTTTTTAAAAAACCGCGTATTATTTCTGCATTCCTTTTTAACATTGATGTTGAGACTATGATTCGCAATGACTGGACGCGTGACGAGATTCAGGCACTTTATGATCAACCACTGATGGATCTGCTATTTCAGGCACAGCAAATTCATCGTGAGCATTTTGATGCCAATACCGTACAGGTCAGCACCTTGCTCTCTATTAAAACCGGTCGTTGTCCGGAAGACTGTAAATACTGCTCCCAGTCTGCCCATTACGATACAGATCTGGAAATTGAAAAAAGAGTAGAGGTACAAAAAGCGATTGCTGAAGCAAAACAGGCGAAAGAATCAGGATCGACCCGTTTCTGTATGGGCGCAGCATGGCGGAATCCGCATGAGCGCGATATGCCTTATGTGCTGGAATTGATCCAGGAAGTAAAAAAGCTGGGTATGGAAACCTGCATGACCTTAGGTATGTTGAATGCCTCTCAGGCAGAACGTTTAAAAGATGCTGGACTGGATTATTACAATCATAACCTCGACACTTCGCGTGAATATTACGCGAATGTCATTAGCACCCGAACTTTTGACGATCGCTTAAATACTTTAGACCATGTCCGTTCAGCTGGAATTAATGTATGTAGTGGCGGGATTGTCGGGTTAGGTGAAGGTAAACAGGACCGTGTGGGATTATTGTTTGAACTGGCGACCATGCCAATTCACCCAGAATCGGTGCCAATTAATATGCTGGTGCCAATCGAAGGAACACCGCTCGCTGATGTAGAAAAACTGGATGTGATTGACTGGATCCGGACGATTGCCGTAGCTCGTATCATCATGCCAAAAAGCTATATCCGTTTGTCTGCAGGCCGTGAATCTCTATCTGATTCCGATCAGGCCCTGGCATTCATGGCAGGTGCTAACTCACTGTTCTCAGGTGATAAATTACTGACTGCACCGAATAGTGGTGAAGGCAAGGACAAAGCCCTGTTTGCCAAACTGGGGCTAAAAGCGGAAGCACCGAAGAAAACCGGCCGCGAGCTTGCTATGGATGCCATGCAGCCTGCTTAAATTTTGCAGCTGTATATCAGGGATCATTCCGGAAGAGATTGATCCCTTTTTTATTGAATAGATGATAAAAAATAGGGAACAGGATTGATGAAAATTCTGCTCATCAGCGGCTGGGGACTGGGGACTCAGGTACTGAATGAATTTGTACAGCAGCTAGAACAGCAGTTAACACCACAGCATCAGATCGAAGTCTGGGATATCTTTGACCCGAATAATGCAGCAGTACTGGCAGAAAAGGTACAGGCTGCAGCTGATAAAGATGTACTGATTGGCTGGTCACTTGGCGGGCAGTTAGCATTGTTATTGGCTAATGCAATCTATCAGCAGATACAAGTCGCCAAGCCCGTAATTGCCTGTATGTCAAACCCTTGCTTTGTGGCGCAAGAAAACTGGCCTCATGCTATGCCCAAAGTGCAGTATGAGCAATTTAAACATGCGGTGATGTTACAACCTCAACAGGCTCTAAAACGCTTCTGTGCACTGGTCACTTTGGGTTCAGTAGCACCACGAGAACGGGCAAAACATTTACAAGAGCAGTTGGTAAATATTGATTTATCCTATCAGCAGGCTTATCTCTATCTTTTAGAACAATTAAATTTGGTAGATATCTTAAAAAGCTATCCTGGCAAGATGCTATTTATAAATTCTGAGAACGATATGTTAGTTCCCTGCAAAATTATACAAAATATTGCACATTTCAATGCAGATCATCTGAACTTGGTAAAAATTTCAGCTGCGCACGATGCTATCCTGTTCGATACCAGTTTGGTCATTGAGCCAATCTTGCAATTTTTACAAAAACTTCGTTAATCAGAAAAATGCTAAAGGTCAGCTAGATGTTCATTTCAGAATTAAACCGTTAAGATCAGGACAGCGCTATTGTTTAGGTTATTTTCCGTGCACGATTCTTTTGATCAGCAGCATATCTGGCATCCATATACTTCCATGACTCATCCTTTGCCCTGTTACAAGGTGAGGGCGGCACATGGTGCTGTAATTGAACTGGAAGATGGCACACAGCTGATCGACGGGATGTCGTCCTGGTGGTGCACGATCCATGGTTATAACCATCCAGAGCTGAATCAGGCGGTGCAGACCCAGTTGCAATCCATGTCACATGTCATGTTTGGTGGCCTGACCCATCAGCCGGCGATTGATCTGGCCAAACTGCTGATCGAAATTACCCCAGAGCCACTGGATCGGATTTTCTATGCCGACTCTGGTTCGGTCGCTGTGGAAGTAGCATTGAAAATGGCGGTGCAATACTGGCATGCGCGTGGTCAGGTGCAGAAAAGCAATTTTGTGACTACTCGCTCCGGTTATCATGGCGATACCTGGAATGCTATGTCGGTCTGTGATCCGGTCACGGGCATGCACCAGATTTTTGGTTCCAGTCTGCCAAACCGTTATTTTGTCCCGGCACCACAAAGCCGTTTTGATGGTGAATGGCAAGTTGATGATATCCAGCCACTGGAACAATTATTAGCAGAAAAGCATGAACAGATTGCAGCCATGATTATTGAGCCGATCGTGCAGGGAGCAGGTGGTATGCGCCTGTATCATCCAGAATACCTGCGCCAGGTACGTCAGCTGTGTGATCGTTACAATATTCTGTTAATTCTGGATGAAATCGCGACTGGTTTTGGTCGGAGCGGCAAACTGTTTGCCTGTGAACATGCGGGTGTTAGCCCGGATATCATGTGTCTGGGCAAGGCGCTGACTGGCGGTTATATGACCTTGTCAGCCACACTGACGACTGCGCATGTCGCAGAAACCATTTCCAGTGGTGAAGCAGGCGTATTTATGCATGGCCCGACCTTTATGGCGAATCCACTGGCCTGTGCAGTGGCACTCAAAAGCACCCAGCTTTTATTGTCACAGGACTGGCAGGCAAGAGTGCAACAGATTGAACAAGTATTAAAAGACCATTTACAGCCATTAAATGTCTTGCCACAGGTTGCTGATATCCGCGTACTTGGCGCGATTGGAGTCGTGGAACTACAGCAACCTGTTGATCTGGCTAGCTTCCAGGCAGAATGTGTACGCCGTGGTGTATGGATTCGTCCCTTTGGTCGGTTGGTCTATGTGATGCCACCATTTGTGATTTCTGCTGAACAACTTAAAATTCTACTGACGCATATGTGCGAGATGATTCAGGCAATGGGAGCAACAGCATGAAGCATCTGGAATATTTTCAGCAGCAACTGGATGATTTGAAACAGCAGGGCCAGTATCGCCAGTTTAAACAGGGGATTTCCAGCCAGCCTTATCTTCAGTTGAATGGGATTGAGATGCTGAATCTGGCATCCAATGACTATCTCGGTCTGGCGGCCAATCTGCAGCTACGGGAAGAATTTTTTGATCTGACACCGCTTGCTGAACGACAGATGAGTGCCAGTTCTTCGCGCCTGCTGACTGGAAATTTCCCGGCTTATGAACAGCTGGAGACCAGCATGGCGCAGGTTTTTGGTCGTTCGGTGCTGTTGTTTAATAGCGGCTATCATATGAATATCGGGATTCTGCCAGCATTGGCGGATAGCAAGACCATTATTATTGCCGACAAGCTGGTACATGCCAGCATCATTGATGGTATCCGTTTATCCAATGCCAGCTATGTACGCTACCGGCATAATGATCTGGAACATCTACAACAGCTTTTAGTAAAGTATCAGGCAGATGATAATATTCAGCGCATCATTGTCGTCACTGAATCCATTTTTAGTATGGATGGTGATGAAACGGATCTCGGTGCATTGGTAGCACTCAAACAGCAATTTGATAAGGTTATGCTGTATGTGGATGAAGCCCATGCCATTGGTGTGCGTGGTGAACACGGGCTGGGTTGTGCTGAGGAGTATCAGGTCATAGACCAGATTGACCTGCTGGTCGGGACTTTTGGCAAGGCGCTGGCTTCAGTCGGTGGCTATCTGGTCTGTCATCCGCTCATTCGTGAATATCTGATCAACAGCATGCGTCCGCTAATTTTTAGTACTGCGCAGCCCCCAATCTGTATGGCCTGGACGCATTTTATTTTCCAGAAAATGCAAGCAATGAGGGAAGAGCGCCAACAGCTTGGCAGTCTGGCCAGGTGCTGTCATCAAAGTATTCAGGCCTTGGGTTATGCTTGTCCATCCAGCTCTCAAATTGTACCGGTAATTATTGGCGATGCAGCCAAAACCGTCGCTGCAGCAGAATATGTACAGCAAAAGGGTTTTTATGTCCTGCCAGTACGTCCACCGACTGTACCTAAAAACACTTCCAGATTGCGAATCTGTTTACATCAGCAGGTCAGTCCGGTACAGCTGCAACAGTTGCTGGATGCTCTGCAGGAGTTGCCACGATGAAAACTGATCAGGTAGCGCAGCGCTTTGCTCAGGCACAGTCCAGCTATGAACAGCATGCTATTGCCCAGCGTCGGGTAGCAATGGAACTGGTCCAGTATATGCAAGCGCATATTGCGGTAAATTTACAGCGTATCCTGGAAATTGGCTGTGGTTCAGGTCTGTTTACCCGTCAGCTAATGCAGCATTACAGTTTCGACCAGTTGTTTTTAAATGACCTTTATCCAGAAGTTAAACAGCATTTTGAGGAAGATGGCCGGATTTACTGGGGAATTGGCAATATCGAAACTTTGCCACTTCCACAATCGCTGGATCTGGTGGTGTCCTGTTCTGCCTTGCAATGGGTGCAGCATCTGGACGCTTTATTTGGGAAAATTCATCAGGCTTTAAATCCGTCTGGCTGGTTCTGCTTTGCCAGCTATGCACAGGACAATTTAAAAGAAATTAAAGTATTGACTGGACAGGGGCTGGAATATCGCTCACTTCCACAAATGGTTGAACTGCTGGAATCTTGTGGTTATGAGGTCCTGATACAGGAGGAACAGCGCCTGATTCTGGAGTTTGAACATCCTCGCGAGGTACTGAAACATATCAAGGCCACCGGCGTACAGGCGACGGCAGATGGTTTCCGCTGGAGCAAATCTTCTTTGCGGCTTTTTTATGAGCAATATCAACAATTCCAGCTACCAGATAGCCAGAAGTATCCTTTGACCTATCACCCGATTTATCTCATTGCACGGAAGCGCTCATGAACGCAAACATCTATTTTATCAGCGGTATAGATACTGGTATTGGCAAGACCTATGCTACCGGTTTTCTGGCCAAAATCTGGAATGCGCAGGGCATCCGTACTATTACCCAGAAGTTGATCCAGACGGGCAACACTGATCTCTCTGAAGATATCGAACAGCATCGCAAGATCATGGGCTGCGGCTTGCTCCCAGAAGATCAGCAAAAGCTGACTATGCCGGAAATTTATAGCTATCCGGCATCACCCCATCTGGCAGCACGTTTGGACCAGCGTCCAGTAGACTTTCAAAAAATTGAACAGGCCACACAGCAACTGGCCGCACAGTTTGACCGTGTTCTGCTGGAAGGAGCAGGTGGCCTGATGGTACCACTAACAGAAGACCTGCTCACCGTAGACTATATTGCCGCACAGCAGCTTCCTGTCATTCTGGTGACCTCAGGACGTCTAGGCAGTATTAATCACACTCTGCTTAGTCTGGAACTGCTCAAGCAGCGTAAGATTGAGCTGTATGCGCTGGCATTTAACCATGCCGATGATGCCCAGGATGAAGTCATTGCACAGGATACTATTCAGTATCTGCAGCAATGTTTGCAAAAGGATTTTCCAAATGCACAGTGGCTAGATATTCCGGTATTTCAGGAAATCTGAAGTTCTGTTTTAGCCTGGTAGTATGGCGCTATGCAATAAAGAAAATTCATCTGAGACAGTTTCTGTTGACCGGAATTGAGCTATCGAGAATGTGAAATTTATAGCGTACTGCAACAAAAGCCTGCCTGATCCAGACAGGGTAGTCATTCAGCTAAACCTTTTTCTGCCGGAAAGTATTTTAAGTTGAAGCGTAGCTCTCTGTCTGATCCTGCTACTGTAACAAGATGAGAATCTCAATTTAGATATTATTTTTGTGGCTCGGCGCATTCCTGTTCAAAGTATGCGGTTGTACTTTTCCTGAAATGAATAACCTCTAGAACATGAAAATTAATTTCTTATATTCAAAAATCTATAAAAATTAAGAATGAAAATAGGGCTTTTATAATAAATATATATATTATAAGGTTATAATATTAAAGTTGAGTATAATGCTTGGATTTTGATCTAAGCTCAGTCTCAATATTCCTTCACTTCGGTCAATTCGAGAGAATGTTTTGCTGAAACGTAGTGGGTTACTGTTGGCATGTGCAACGCTGCTATTACAGTTTGCTGTATATTTACAGCCGCTATTACCGGAGCAATACCATATTGCCCCGGTCTGTCTCTCTATTACACATAATCTTCTCTCACCGAAGCAGCATCAGCATGTACACGCAAGCTATCATGCGTTGATTGACCATCTGGGGGCCGAATCCGGCCATCATCATGACCATAATGAACATAACCATCAATGCCAGTACTGTACCGTATATGGTGACATTGTGCTGCCGTTTAATTTTGGTATTGATGAGGTCATTGACCGGATTCAGGTCAAGCTGAGTTTCTATAAATCCGCTTACCGACATGTCTATTTTTCCCTGCAACGGCTGTATTTGCTACCGCAAGGCAGAGCACCTCCTGTCACGCTTTAATACGCCAAGTCCGGTAAGGCATGACCTTGCCGCTATCTAAAACGTTTTAAAGAGTGAAATAACATGAACATCACAAATTTCGCATGGCTGACCCATGACGGAGCGAACCCGCTTAGCCTGGAAAAAGGGCAGGATGCAGATATTAAAGTCCTACAGATTTGCAACATTGTGAAAATCGTATACGGCCTAAACTACAAAATAATGAAGCCATTTCAGCTGTTTAAGCTGAAGTTCTCTCACCAACAACTTCTACAATAAGGTGATGACATGGATTTAGGTTTAACTGCGCTGGAACTGGCACGTATCCAATTTGCCTTTACTGTCTCCTTTCATATTATTTTCCCTGCGATTTCCATCGGTTTGGCCAGCTTTCTGGCCGTTCTGGAATGGCGCTGGCTCAAAACCCAAGATCCAGTTTACCGGGATCTGTTTAAATTCTGGATCAAAATTTTTGCATTAGCCTTCGGTATGGGGGTGGTCTCTGGTGTGGTCATGAGTTATCAGTTCGGCACCAACTGGAGTGAATTTTCCAGAGTGGCTGGAAGTGTCACTGGACCACTGCTGGCTTATGAAGTCTTGACAGCTTTTTTCCTGGAAGCCGGTTTCCTCGGTATCATGCTCTTTGGCTGGGATCGGGTCGGTCCGAAAACCCATTTTTTTGCTACGGTAATGGTTGCCCTTGGTACCTGTATTTCCATGTTCTGGATTCTGTCCTCCAACAGCTGGATGCAGACCCCGCAGGGTTTTATTATTGAAAATGGCATCATCATGCCGCAGGACTGGTTTGCTATCGTGTTTAACCCGTCTTTTCCGTATCGTCTATTGCATATGGGGATTGCTGCCTTTCTGGTTTCGGCACTGCTGGTAGCGGCTACAGCTGCTTGGCATCTACTTAAAGGTCGCCGTGATGCACTGGTCAAAAAGTCTTTTTCCATGGCGATGTGGATGATTCTGGTGCTGGCACCCCTACAGGTAATTGTAGGAGATTTTCATGGTTTAAATACCCGTGAATATCAGCCAGCCAAGATTGCTGCGATTGAAGGACACTGGGAAACTAACCGTGGTGAAGGAATGCCACTTTATCTGTTTGGTATTCCAGATATGGAAGCCGAAGAAACCAAATATGCTATCGGCATACCAAACTTGGGCAGCCTGATTCTGACCCATAGTATGGACGGTGAAGTGCAGGGTCTAAAAGATTTTGCGCCTGAAGACCGCCCAAACTCGCTGGTAGTGTTCTGGAGCTTCCGCATCATGGTCGGTCTGGGCATGCTGATGCTTTTGATGGCGCTGGCGGGTCTGATCTTGCGTAAAACGGGTCGTTTCTATGAAGCCCGCTGGTTGCACCGATTCGCCTTTTTCATGGGACCTTCCGGATTTATTGCTTTACTGGCAGGCTGGTTTACTACGGAAGTGGGCCGTCAGCCATGGGTGGTCTATGGGGTTATGCGCACTCGTGATGCACTCTCACCTGTATCAGCTGAACAGGTCGGACTTACTCTGATTATCTTTGTAGTGGTCTATTGTGTCGTATTTGGTGTCGGGATTTATTACATGCTGAAAATGATGCATAAGGGACCAGAATTTATCCATGCCCGTCCGCATACTGAGGGTGAAGTCATCCGTGCGTCTAAACGTCCAATGAGTACCTTTGAGCAAAATGAAGAGGATGACCGTGCTCAACGTGATCAGGAGAATAACAAATGATTGACCTGTCATTGATCTGGATTGCGATCATCGCGCTCGGTGTACTGATGTATGTGGTACTGGATGGCTTTGATCTGGGCATAGGCATTCTGTTTCCCTTCTTTAAGGATCAGCATGAACGCGATGTGATGATGAATACCGTGGCACCGGTTTGGGATGGCAATGAAACCTGGATGGTACTCGGTGGAGCAGGTCTGTTTGCAGCCTTTCCACTGGTCTATTCAACCGTGCTGTCCGCGCTATATATGCCGATTATCTTGATGGTCATCTCACTGATTTTCCGAGGAGTTGCCTTTGAATTTCGCTTTAAGGCACATCGTGGCAGGCATTGGTGGGATATCGCTTTTATTGGTGGTTCGCTTCTGACCTCTTTCTTGCAAGGCGTAATTCTTGGCGCTTACATTCAGGGCATTAAAACCACGAATGGCATTTATAGCGGTGGTGGACTGGACTGGTTGACTCCATTTTCGCTGTTTACCGGAGTAGGTGTGGTAATCCTGTATGCAACCCTAGGTTGTGGCTGGCTGATCTTTAAAACCGACCACGAGTTACAGGACAAAATGTTCCAGTTGATGCCAAAACTTATCATTGTGTTATTACTGGTCTTTGGAGCAGTTAGTCTGTATACGCCATTGGCACATCAACAGATTGCCGAGCGCTGGTTTAGTCAACCACAGATTTTCTATTTTAGTCCGGTGCCGATACTGGTTGTATTATTTACATTTATGGCGCTGCGTGCCTGTAAACGCCGTCAGGAATTTGCACCGTTCATCTATACCTTGGCGCTGGTGATCCTGGCTTACACCGGTTTTCTCATTAGCCTTTGGCCTTATATCATTCCGCCAAGTGTTACCCTTTGGGAAGCCGCCGCACCGCAAAGCAGTCAGCTGTTTTCCTTGATTGGTGCATTGATCCTCATCCCAATTATCCTGTTTTATACCGGTCTGTCTTATTGGGTGTTCCGGGATAAGGTACGGGTAGGTGATGATGGCTATCATTAGGCTTGTGGAGGAAACAGGATGAAACTGAATCGGGCAGGTTGGTTTATTGTGTTATGGCTTGCAGGCTTTGTCACAATGGCTCTCATTGCAGGCTTTTTCCGCTTCCTGCTAAAGCTGGCATATTGATTGTGTAGTAGGTCTCAAGATTCTACATTTTTCTTAAGACAATAAAAAAACCTCCCGATGTGATGGGAGGTTT
>NZ_AJXD01000046.1:0-8603 GCF_000264725.1 Acinetobacter sp. HA
CCAAGAAAAAGACTCGGCTTTAAAAGTCCGAGTCAGGTATTATGGCAACAACATGGTGTTGCACTTCAAATGCTAATCTAAGTTAGTAATTAAAGATTACTTCGAACCTTTAATCCCGGCTTGCAATAACAATGCCCCTAAACCACCAATTTTATTTTCCTGTGGCTTAGCCGCTTGAGGTTTCTTGCCATGCGGGCGGTCACCTTGCGGACGCGCATGCTGTGGACGTTTGCCTTGTGGCTTGCGCTCACCACGTTGCTCATTGTCACGACGTGGTTGACGTGGCGCTTTCACTGGTGCTTCCGAACCTTCAGGACGCATCGACAGATTGACACGGTTACGTTCAACATCGACGTTCAGTACACGAACTTGTACGATTTGACCTGGTTTCACCACTTTATGCGGATCAGCCACAAATTCATTCGCTAGTTCAGAAATATGTACCAAACCGTCCTGATGTACACCAACATCCACGAAAGCACCGAAGTTAGTCACATTGGTAACTACACCTTCCAGCTGCATGCCTTCAGTCAATTGAGCCACTTCAGTAATATCATCACGGAATTTTGCGGTACGGAATTCTGGACGCGGGTCACGGCCTGGTTTTTCCAGTTCAGCCAAAACGTCCTGAACGGTTGGCAGTCCGAATTTGTCATCGACAAACTCTTCAGCATTGACCTGGCGAATGATTTCAGTATTACCAATGATGTCTTTTACAGTCGTTGCTTTCGCTTCAACAATTTTAGATACCAGTGGATAAGACTCTGGGTGAACTGCAGACGCATCTAGTGGCTCTGAACCTTGCTGGATACGCAAGAAACCCGCTGCCTGTTCAAAAGTGCGTTCGCCTAGGCGTGGCACTTTTTTCAGGTCCTGACGGTTGTCAAAACGGCCATTTTCTTTACGGAAGTCCACGATTTGCTGCGCGATTGATTTGTTCAGACCTGCGATATAACCTAGGATCGCAGCAGATGCAGTATTTACATCCACACCGACCGAGTTCACACAGTCCTCTACCACTGCTTCAAGGGTTTTCGCCAGACCAGTCTGGTTCACATCATGTTGATACTGACCTACACCAATCGATTTTGGATCGATTTTCACCAGTTCAGCCAATGGATCCTGTAAACGGCGTGCAATCGAAACCGCGCCACGAATCGACACATCCAGCTCTGGAAGCTCTTGAGAAGCCAATTCAGAAGCAGAATAAACAGAAGCGCCTGCTTCAGACACAGAAACACGAGTCAGTTTCAGGTCGCTATTGGCAGCCATCATTTCAGCCACAAGCGCTTCAGTTTCACGGCTTGCCGTACCATTACCAATCGCGATCAGGTCGACATTGAACTCGCGGCAAAGACGAGCAAGTTCAGCAAGTGAACCTTCCTTATCGTCTTTTGGTGCAAACGGATAAATGGTGCTGTGTGCAAGAACATCGCCAGATTCATTTACGACTGCCAGTTTTACACCGGTACGGATGCCAGGGTCTACACCCAGTGTCGTACGCGCACCAGCGGGTGCAGAAAGCAGCAAATGACGCAGGTTTTCAGCAAAGACCTGCATCGCTTCTGCTTCAGCAGCCAGACGTTTTTCAGTCAATAAAGAATGTTCGATGCTTGGACGGACTTTACCCAGCCAGAACAGCTTTGCAGTCTGTTTCAGGAAATCCTGACGAGACTGGGGCTGAATGGCATCCAGATTATATTCGGTTTCAATACGCGCCAATGGAGCATCGTCTTCGCCATCCACTTTCAGGCCCAGGACATTTTCCTGACGGCCACGCAGCATTGCCAGTAAACGATGTGAAGGAACTTTGTTCAGATTTTCAGAGAAGTCGAAATAATCACGGAATTTCTTGCCAACTTCTTTTTTCTCTTCACTGGCTACCAAACTTTTTAAAATGGCAGTTTTTGCAAATGTGGCTTTCAGCTCAGTGGTCAGCGCAATGTTCTGTGCCCAGTCATCAATCAGGATGTGCTGGATCGCATCCAACTGGCTTTCTTGATCTGGATAATCTTCATGGCTAAAGCCCGCAAGTGCTTCGGCAGGATCAACCGCTTCAGCAAAGATTTTTTCTGCAATCGGACCAAGACCAGCTTCTTTGGCTTTGAATGATTTACTGGTACGTTTTGGACGGTACGGCGCGTAAATTTCTTCTAATGCATTTTTGGTTTCTGCCGCATTTACCCGCGCCAATAAATCATCAGATAATTTATCTTGTTCTTTGAGTGATTCAATCATCTTTTCACGGCGCTCATACAAATCACGCAAGTATGATAAACGCGTATCGAGCTGGCGTAGTTGCGTATCGTCTAAGCCCTGCGTTACTTCTTTACGGTAACGTGCAATAAATGGAACACTGGCACCTTCATCAATAAGTTTGATGGCAGCTTCTACTTGAGTTGGACGTACGGCAAGTTCTTTTGCCAACTGCTGAACTAAGTCAGTCATCGTGTTTGATCCCACAAGGATAAGTACTAAATGGCATGATTATAAAGACCAGGCCTATAAAATCCACAATTGTTTTTATTAATTTATCTTTATGAATTATGACAGTGTTGTTCAATATTTGAAGAATGACGTTTAGATCCAGGCGATGACCGCCTCATATTTGCGAAACTTTTATCATTTGCCTGTATATATTTGGTATCCATCCCTTGATTTTAACTGCAATTTTTGTTGCTTTAGAGCATAGTCAATCGCTATAAATGAATCGTATACTCAAGACATCTATTAGTTTTTGTTTAAGACGACAATAAAGAATAAAGGAGCACCTTATGAGTTTAGTTGTACCCGCTGAAAAAACCGATGCAGTACATACCGAAACCGATCGGGTAGAACGCATTCTGGTTGTCGATGACGATGTCCGTTTACGTACCTTGCTGCAACGCTTTTTAGAAGATAAGGGTTTTGTGGTCAAGACTGCGCATGATGCTACTCAAATGGACCGACTGCTACAGCGAGAACTGTTTTCTCTGATCGTGCTCGACTTTATGCTCCCTGTTGAGGATGGTCTGAGTATCTGTCGTCGTTTACGCCAGTCCAATATCGATACACCAATCATCATGCTGACAGCACGTGGTAGCGACTCGGATCGTATCGCAGGACTTGAAGCCGGTGCGGATGACTATTTACCTAAACCATTCAATCCAAATGAGTTATTAGCACGTATCCGTGCCATATTACGTCGCCAGGTGCGTGAAGTACCAGGTGCGCCAAGCCAGCAAATGGAAGTGGTTAGCTTTGGTCCATGGTCACTTGATCTTTCTACCCGTACCTTAACGCGTGAAGGTCAGGTGGTAACCCTCACAACAGGTGAATTTGCTGTATTAAAAGCCTTAGTACAGCATCCACGTGAACCGTTAACACGTGACAAGCTGATGAATCTGGCACGTGGTCGTGAATGGGGGGCAATGGAACGTTCGATTGATGTGCAAGTGTCTCGCCTGCGTCGTCTGGTAGAGGAAAATCCGGCTCGTGCGCGTTATATCCAGACAGTATGGGGTGTGGGTTATGTCTTTGTTCCAGATGGTGCGGAGTAATTTTTTCGTATCAGAAAAATAAGATGAATTGTCTGTATATACCTTTCTGATTTTGAATTACGTGACAAATTCATTCGCAGCTGTTTGAGGTAGGAGGTATTCATCTCTAATGTTTCTGCGACCACTTGATGACTTAATGCATTTTGACGAGTTTTGCGATGAGGAGCCCTGCTCCGTAAGATGGTTTTGCCTACTTTTGCCAAAACAAAAGTAGGTCGAACCGAAGGTTTCAAGCCTCATCTAAATTCGAAATAATTTAATTTGGATGTGATATGCATTACTTCGTAAGAGGATGAGGTGATTTTTGAGTAAAACCTCTCCCTGAGGAGCATGCTCCGCAAGTCTCCTATAAGGAGAGGGAACTTTCTTTATAGTAATTAAAAAATTATTTATAAAAGAATTCTAATCATTTGCTGAAGTAATAACACAGGATTGTGCAGTGAAACTCGACCCCATCGACCCACAAGAATTTACTGATTTTGTCCATTACTCGGAAAAGAAACGTACCCGTATGGAACGTTTTCTCGACAAAATCAAGCCACGTTCAGCTGCAATGCGAACCGCGGTACTTGTGGTTTTTGTGGTCCTGTTCAGTCTGGTGATGTCGATTTGGTTTTTCTGGCGAACTCTTTATTTGCCGGAAATTCAGCAACATGCCCGCTATCTCGCTGTTGAACTGGAAATCCTGAATAATCCTAGCCTGCGCCTGTATCACCATGATCAGGAAGTAGATATCGATGATTATTTAAAAAGCCGTATTGGGATTGAGTATATTACCGACCCTGCACAGTATCCCAATATTCGTGAAAAAGTGATTGCCGAATTTTTTACCAGTAAAATTGAGGAAAAGCTGGCAAAAGAATTACGTATTGACCGGGCAACTGTATATTTCCAGTTTAAGCCGAGTCCACAGATCTGGATTCAAACGCCTGAAATGAATGGTCATTGGGTTCGTGAACCTTTAAAAACCTATGCTAACTATAGCCCTGAACTGATTTTTGGCTGGTTGCTGGGTACACCATTGATTGCTGGCATTATTATTCTGACTTTGGTCCGTCAGCTGAATCGTCCGCTACGTCGCTTACAGGAAGCCGCGAATAGCTATAGTGCAACTGGTTCTGCACCCTATCTGGATACCAATCATGGGCCACTTGAAATCCGTCAAGTAAACAATGCCTTTAACCATATGATCTATACGCTAGAACAGACCGAGCGTGAACGCCGGATTATGCTCGCTGGTATTTCACATGATTTGCGCACGCCTCTGACTCGTATCCGCCTGAGTGCCGAGATGATGCCAGACGAAGATTTCCTCAAAGAAGGTCTGATTTATGATGTCGAGGACATGGATGCAATTTTAAATCAGTTTATTTCCTTTATGCGCGATGGTTCCGATGAAGAGCCACAAGAAACCAATGTCAATACCCTACTACAAGAACTGGTTACCCAGTTTAAGCCGCTTGATATCCGCTTTACGCCTCAGGAATTACCACTGATCCAAGCCCGCAGTATGTCGCTTAAGCGATTGATTGGTAACTTGATTAACAATTCAAAACGCTATGGTGCCGAACCAGTTGAACTCTCGGCCCAGATTGAACAGGATCGACTGTTAATCAAAGTGGCTGATCATGGTGAAGGCATTCCAGAGGATCAAATTGAAGATCTCATGCAGCCTTTTGTACGAGGTAATTCGGCTCGTACTGTTCAGGGTAGTGGCTTGGGACTGGCCATTGTAAAACGGATTGTCGATATTCATTCTGGTGAACTATACATTCATAATGGACCTGAAGGTGGATTGGAAGCCATCATTTCACTACCAATTCATCAAGCGGAACCAGAACAGACTGCGACCCCGACCACGCTCGACAAAATCCGACAAAGTATCACTGGTCACTTTTAAGAATAGATTAATATTTATACATTTTATTTTTAGGATTTAATTTCTTATTTATATAAATAATATATTATTCAATATGTTAAAAATCATCATTTATTTTTATACCCCTATTTGGCTAAAAAATTAGACCTTAGCCTAACACCTATGCAAAATACTTTTTTTGATCGGTACAATCCGTATCAGTATTCAGGAATTTAAGAGAGTTCAAATGTCTTTAGACCGTATCCGTTTAGCATCCCTACACAATAAGGTAATGAGTGCAGAACAGGCAGCTCAGTTCATCGAAGATGGCATGACTGTAGGTATGAGTGGCTTCACTCGTGCAGGTGAAGCAAAAGCGGTTCCACTGGCGCTGGTACAGCAGGCAAAAGCGAACCCATTAAAGATCACCCTCATCACTGGGGCTTCTCTAGGGAATGACCTGGACAAGCAATTAACAGAAGCTGGTGTATTGGCACGTCGTTTGCCATTCCAGGTCGACAACACCCTGCGTAAAGCAATCAACAAGGGTGAAGTGATGTTCATCGATCAGCATTTGTCTGAAACTGTTGAACAGATGCGTAACCAGCAGCTGAAAAAACCAGATGTAGCAGTGATTGAAGCGGTTGCGATTACTGAAGACGGCGGCATTATTCCTACAACTTCAGTTGGTAACTCTGCAAGCTTTGCAATTTTTGCAGAAAAAGTGATTGTAGAAATCAATACAAACTTAAGCCCAGCTTTTGAAGGCTTACACGACATCTATATCCCGACCTATCGTCCAACACGTCAAGCGATTCCATTGACTAAAGTAGATGAGCGTATCGGTACACATGCAATCAACATCGATCCGGCGAAAATTGTCGGTATCGTAATTAACAGTGAATACCACGATTCTCCATCTACAGTAACAGCTCCGGATGATGAGACTCAATCTATCGCAAATCACCTGATTGCTTTCTTCGAAAAAGAAGTAGCAGCAGAACGTTTACCGAAAAACTTAGGCCCACTTCAGGCCGGTATCGGTTCAATTGCAAATGCCGTATTGACTGGTCTGAAAGAGTCTAATTTTGAAGACCTGATCATGTACTCAGAAGTACTGCAAGACTGTACTTTCGAATTGATCGATGCGGGTAAAATGAAATTTGCTTCAGGCTCATCAATTACCCTTTCTGCAAAATACGGCGAGAAAGTATTTAACAATCTTGAGCAATACAAAGATAAACTTGTATTACGTCCGCAAGAAATTTCCAACCATCCTGAACTGGTACGTCGTTTAGGTATTATCGGTATTAACACTGCACTTGAGTTTGATATCTACGGTAACGTGAACTCTACTCACGTATGTGGTAGCAAAATGATGAACGGTATCGGTGGTTCAGGTGACTTCGCGCGTAATGCGCACATTGCGATCTTCGTAACCAAGTCAATTGCCAAAGGCGGTGACATCTCATCTGTTGTTCCAATGGCATCTCATGTTGACCATACTGGCCATGACGTAGATGTGCTTGTAACTGAACAGGGTCTGGCAGATCTTCGTGGTTTAGCGCCACGTGAGCGTGCTCGTGCCATCATCGACAACTGTGTACACCCAATGTACAAAGATGCATTAAATGACTACTTTGATCGTGCATGTGTACGTGGTGGTCAGACACCTCACCTTCTAAATGAAGCGCTGAGCTGGCATGCAAACTTTGAAGAAACTGGTTCGATGTTAGTCTCTGTAAAAGAAGCTAAATCTGCATAATTGAGTTGATAAAAAAACGTCCTTCGGGGCGTTTTTTTATCGGCAAAACTTAATTAAACTTGATTTGATCACCAAGGATTCTTCTGACTTCTGAGAGACCGTGAATACTTAAAGAACATTCAATCACACCAATCGATACTACATCCTGATTGATCTGTAAGGTTAACTGCCCTTTTTCATTAAACTGAAATACACTATTAAATAAACTCAAACTCTCCTGATTACTCTGTGCAGCTACTGGGAAACCCTGCGGCGTCATTCTTTGCAATGTATCAGCCCGATATAAATCTGTTTTTGTTTGAAATGAACGATCCTGTCCTGACACCAGCGCAAGTAAATCATCATCCAAATGTTCAAAATCAGATGAATCAAAAAAACTTGCAATTGCTGGAAGCTGAATCCCTGCCATTAACATAGCGCATGTATAGCTACAGACCCTATTCATAGCACTGCCTCCTAAATTTCAGCAATATCAAAATAGCATTTTAATTCACAATAAGATCAAACACTTATCATTATTTTATAAAATATCCCCAACAGATCTATGCTATTCATTGAACTATTTCACAAAAAACGTGAATATTCAGACGAATAACCAAAGACAAGTTAAGTAATAAAGAATGTCTAAAATTTAAAATTCTTTAATCTTCTCCCTAGTTCTTTCGACCTATTCAACCTTTAAATTCTGGCTATATGCCCTCATACTTCTCCTAATAGAAATATTTAGGAAATTTCATGCGCGTAGATATCTGGTCGGATGTGGTCTGCCCTTTTTGTTATATCGGTAAAAAACGTTTAGAAGCTGCTGCAGAACAGGCAGGTGTAGAACTTGAAGTTCACTGGCATAGCTTCCAGCTTGATCCTGAAGCACCTGTACGTCAGGAAATTTCTAATTCTGAAAGACTTGCGCAGAAATATGGCCGTACTGTGGCAGAAGTCGAAGAAATGCAACGTAATATTGCCGAGATGGCCAAGGCAGAAGGTATCGAGTTTAACTGGGAAGGTGCCAACTCAGGCAATACCTTTAACGCTCACCGTATTATCCATCTTGCCCAGAGCAAAGGTTTAGGTAACGAAGCTGAAGAAGCTTTCTTCTATAGTTATATGACCCAAGGTCTAGCCATTGGAGAGCGTGAAACCTTAGAAGATGTAGCAGCCCGTATAGGTCTGAATCCTGTTGAAGTTGATGACGTGCTGAATTCAGAAGAATATGCAGATTTCGTTAAATTCGATCAGGAAATTGCACGCGACCAGTTGAAAGTTACAGGTGTTCCGTTCTTTGTATTTGACCAGCGTATTGCCTTGGCGGGTGCCCAACCCAAGGAAGTATTTGTACAGGTTCTAGAAAAAGCGCTAGAGCCACCGCAGGCTGCTGCAGAACAATGTACTGATGATCAATGTGATCTGCCTAAATCTGAATAAGATAAGACACATAAAAAAA